>JAGVUR010000145.1 GCA_019136135.1 Verrucomicrobiota bacterium | reverse complement strand
GACCTCGAAGTTTTCGACGAGGACCGGTTCTTCAACGAAGAGCAGGCTGTATGGCTCGAGTTCCTTCATCAGGATCCTTGCCATCGCCTGGTGGACACGTCCGTGGAAATCGACCGCGATGCCGAAGTTTTTTCCCAGCGCCTGCCGAATGGCATCGACTCTTCCGACTGCGTCGTCGATTTTCTGGTATGAATCGATGTAGTCCATTTCCGGGGTTGCGTTCATCTTGACGGCTTTGTAGCCGTTGTTGGCCTTTTCGATTGCTGCGTTTGCCACGTCGTCGGGTCTGTCTCCTCCGATCCAGGAATAGACTTTGATTTTCTCTCGAACCGGTCCTCCGAGCAGGTCGTAGATGGGGAGTCCGAGCGCCTTTCCCCTGATGTCCCACAGTGCTATTTCGATTCCGCTGATTGCGCTTGTCAGGATTGGTCCTCCCCTGTAGAATCCGCCCCTGTAGAGCGTTTGCCAGATGTCCTCGATATGCGCCGGGTCTTTTCCGATCAGCAATTCCTCTGCTTCCTTGACTGCAGCGGCAACGGTTTCAGCTCGTCCTTCGATGACGGGTTCGCCCCAGCCCTCAATTCCGTCGTCCGTGGTGATTTTCAGGAACAGCCATCTTGGCGGGACTTTGTAGAGTTGGAGCTTTTTGATTTTCATCGTCATGGCCTCTGAGGTTAGTGGATTAAGTTCAGGGATTTGACCTTAATGACTCTCAATGCTGGATTGTTTTTGGTATTCAGCAGGACGTTTTTGAATGTGAAGTTGCCTGCGTTTTTGATCGTCATCAGGGCATTGAAGCTTTGTCCTCCCCAGTGGCTTGGGATGAAGTCATCGCCGATGCTGGGGAGCGTTCTGTCCAGCGTGAGCGAAATGTCTTCCAGGGTGATGTCGGTTATGGCGCAATCGGTCCTTGCCGAGATGAAGGATGAGCTTTCCAGTACGTCGCCCTTGATGTTCTTGAAGCGGATGTTGGTGATTGAGGAGTTGTAGGTATCGACTCCTTCGACGTTTCCCGCCCAGCAGAAGATTGCCTTGGCGACATTGGTCAGCTTGATATTCTCGAATGTCAGGTCGCTGATCGGGGTTCCCGTGACGATTTTTGTGAATGGGAGTTCGCCGGGCGCGATTGAAATGATGTCGATCGCGTGTCTTGTGTCTTGTATGTCAAGATTTGAGAAGGTGCAGTTTCGGATTGGCGCGTCGCCTTCGTATCCGACTCGGATTGCGCATGTCGCAGTAACGAATTTGCAGTTTTTGACGATGATGTTTTCGCAGGGTTTGGCTTTGCCGAGTCGGTGTGCATCGCTTTTGATTGCGACGCAGTCGTCTCCTGCATCGATATCGCAGTTTTGTATCGTCACGTTATCTGAGCAATCGATGTCAAGCGCGTCCGTATTAGGTCCGAAGCGTTGGTTTCTAATCGTCAGGTTTTGGATCATTGCGTTTGAGCAACCGAGTAGCCAAACGGTATAGCTTGGCGAGTGCCTGATCGTGAACCCATCGAGGGTGATGTTGGTTGTGTTTTCGCAGTAGATCACGCAGGGTCTTTTGTCCTTGGGCTTAAGGACTTCGTAGTGCAGCGGTCCCAGCGGCGGGAAGTTGTCAATGTGGGTTCCCGAGAAGCTGATGTCTTGCCAGAAGGCCCGTCCTGCCCCGTCGATGATTCCTTTTCCACATATGGCTACATCGCTTGCATCCTTTGCCCAGAAGAGGTAGAATCGGAGTGATTTCTTTATTTTCGTGATATCTTCGACGTAGTCGTCGATATTGTCCGAAGCTTGGATGACTGCGTTTTCCTGCAGTTCGATCGAGGTTCCGCTTCTGAGGAACAGCGTACCTGTTTTGTAGATGCCTGGCGGGAAGAGCAGTGTTTTGCCCTCTTTGGCGGCCAGGTCGATTGCGTTTTGGATTGTGGTTGTTTCGAGCGTTTCCCCGTCTCCGACGGCACCGAGTTGGCGGATGTTCAGCATGGTCGTTTTGTTTTGTCAGAGTTGTTGGAGTGTCATGCCGCCGTCAACGAGGATCACTTGTCCCGTGGTGTAGGCCAGGTCGCCCCTGAAGAGCATCGCGACGGCTTTTCCGATGTCCTCGGGGAATCCCCACCTTTGAATGAGGCACAATCCATTTTCGATCATGTTGTCGTACTTTTCGGTCACGACCTTCGTCATGTCCGTCTTGATGACTCCAGGCCTGATTTCATAGACGTTGATTCCGAACTCGGCGAGCCTGGCTGCCCAGAGCTGGGTCGCCATGCTGACGCCCGCCTTGGAAATGCAGTACTCGCCTCGGGAGGTCGAGACGACTGTTGACGAAACGGATGAGATATTGACAACTCCGCCCCTGAAATCGGGGTTTTGCTTTTTCGCCTTGATCATTCTGTTTGCGACGGCCTGTGTCAGGAAGTAGGGTCCCTGGAGGTTTATCAGCAGGACTTCCTGGAAGCTTTCCTCTGTTGCGTCCAGGATGTCAGCTCGTTGCCTTGGTGCGATTCCTGCGTTGTTGACCAGGAAGTTGATCGGTGCTCCGAAGGCATCCTCGAAGGTGTCCAGTGCTCTGAGCCTATCTTCGGCCGAGGCGATGCTGCCCTGGCAGTAGCAGGCTTTGACGCCGAGTTCGCGGATGGCGTCGAGTGCTTGCTGGACTTGATCTTCCGGGCGTGTCCCCAGTATGGCGATGTTTGCGCCTTCCTTTGCCAGAGCCAGGCTGATTCCCAATCCGATTCCCCTGGCGCCACCAGTAACCAAAGCAATTTTAGGCATAGTCATGAAGTATCCTTGTTGAGTTATGGAACGAGGTTTTCTGCGTCAAACCTGACTGGATCGTTGGTAGGCAGTCCGGTTTCGTCTTCGGTTCGCTTGATTTCGTCAATCGCCTGCTGCTCGGTGAGCGTTGATGTGTTGAGTGCGATGGCATAGACTTTTGCGGGCGGAAGCGTGCCGCACGACGATGCCAGGTCTTCGTAGAGCTTGGCGACGGCTTTGAGCGGCGGGAATTTCATCCACGGGAAGTCCCTGAGGGTTTCTGCTCCGGCCTTGTGGTTGAGAAGGAGGTGGGTAGGGCAGCCGCCTCTCAGGAGCGGCAGGTTGGCCGTGCTTCCAGGATGGAGGAGCGAGCCTTGCCCTTCAATGATGATCAGCTCGTTGTCCGCCAATTCCATCACGCCTTGTTCAACGGCGCCGCAGGCGTAGTCCAGCTTGATGGCGTCCAGCGGAATCCCCTTGCCCCTGAGGACGATGCCGATTTGGCCGGTGGCGAGGAAATCCGCCTTGATGCCTCGTTTCAGGGCGACATCCAGGACCTTGAGTCCGGCGGTCATCTTCCCGTTTGCCATGTCGGTTCCGACGATCAGCATCCGCTTGTTCTTCAGTTCTCTTGCGCGTCCTTTTCCGACACCCAGATTCGCGGGTTCCTGCCTGACATCCCAGATCCATTGGTTGGGCTTCAGGTTGGTGTAGCGGTCGGCAAGCTTGGCATGAAGGCCGTTGACGAGGGAGAGTCCGATTTCAACGGCCCTGTCGAGATGCGGGAACCATTCTGCAGGAAGCCGTCCGCCGGAGGGCGCCATTCCGATGACGATAGCCTTTGCTCCCAGGGCGGCTGCGGCATCGACATCGGCGACGATAGGGATGTTTCCTTGCGGGATATTGGGCATAACCTGGGAAATGGTCTTGCCGACCTTGGTGCTGTCGATGATGGCGACGATTGGATTGGTGGAGAATCGGAGCAGGTCATAGCACATTTTGCCGTGAGTATCTCCGAAGTTGGCTTCCATGTAAATGGCGATGGGTTCGTGAAATGCGAGCATGTTGTTTGGTCTTTGGTTGGTAGTTTATAGGATAAAAGAAGCGCCGTGTCCAGGCTTGTCGTTTGGCGTGACGACTCCGTCCAGCATTTCGGCTCCTATTGCTGGATCGTTGATGAGATTGAAGTGCGAATCCAGGTCGACATGGTCGCAGAGGGAGGAGATTGCGGCGCCTGCCGAGATGTCGATGGAAGATTCGCCCATGCAGCCGATCATGGTTCCAAGTCCGTGTGCCCGTGCCGTAGCGAGGATTCTAAGCGCCTCTGTAAGTCCTCCGCATTTCATGAGCTTGAGGTTGATTCCGTCCACGCGATCCGCAAGTTTTGGTATATCTGAAGCGTACCAGATCGATTCGTCGACGTAGATCGGGATCGGTCGTTTTTTGAAGAGTTCCGGGAGTTGGTCTTCGTCTCCCTTTTTCAGTGGTTGCTCGACGTATGCGACGTCCCGTTCAGCAAGCCACCGGAGCATGGTTTTAGCGTCGCTGAGGTTCCATCCTCCGTTAGCATC
>JAGVUR010000055.1 GCA_019136135.1 Verrucomicrobiota bacterium | reverse complement strand
AGACTGCGGTCTCGGGCCCCGTTTCAATCGCAAACGTGACACCCTTCTTCTCGGCATAGGCGCCTAGTTCGCGGCAAACCTTCAATTGGTTCTGGTAAACTTCGCTCGACTTGTCTTCGGGCACGACGCCGATATGGGTCGTCACCACGTCGCAATCCCATTCCCTAGCCAAATCGACGATTGCCTTGGACTTCCTGATTTTCCACTCGTTTTCCGCGGGAATCTGGAATCCGTGCCCGCCCAAGTCACCGCAAACCGCCGAAATATCCAAGCCGCACTCGTCAACCAAATTGCGAAATGCACGACGCGCCTTGGCATCGAGGTTGTCGACGTTCATATCGCCGTCAACGACGTAAACTTGAATCCCGTCAGCGCCGACTTCCCGTGCCTTGCGAACGGCATCCGGTATCGGAAGACGGAATGAATCAACCATGACTCCAATGCTAAAACGAGGCATCATTGCTCCTGTTTTGCCCATACACTAAAAATAAAACAAAAAAGTTTGCTTAATATAATCCATGTCCGAAATTTTCCAATGAGTTTTTCCGTCAAATCAACAAAACAAGATGTTTTTTCCAAGTTGACTATGTAATATATAGCCATTAATCATACTGACATACTAGATAAATCGCTAGCGGTATGTATCTTACAAGAGACATGCAAACCAATGAAAATATCCCTAAAAACAAAGGACCGACCTATGAAGCACATCATCCTTGCCATCATCCTGACGATGCCGCTGTTCGCAGAACATATCCTGTTCGATTTCGAAAATGAAGCCGACGCCAAACTATGGACGCAACATTCAAACGCATACCACGCAATGGAATGGACGGACATGTACGCGACTTCAGGCAAAAAGGCACTCCGGTATACTGCAAAGAAATTTGCCCCGGGCATGCCGGAATGGCCGGCCTTCGAAGTTCCATCGCCCCTGAAGGATTGGCGTCCCTACGACCGACTGGTGCTGGACATCGCCAACACACGGCTCCTCCCCCCATTCCTTGCCTTCTATGTTTCCGACGCCAAGGTTCCCGTCCGCCAAGCATTGCTCCACAAGATCCAGGTCGGTGCGACACAAATCAAGCGCATCGTCGTTCCGCTAAAATTCCCCAATTCCGTCGATACGTCCAACATACATGTCTTCCATATCTTCACGGAGCGTCCCACCGAAGATTTCGACCTTGTGATTGACAGGATTGCGTTGTTGAAGCCAGGCGAACCCGTAGGCGAGCCGCCCGAGACACACCAGCAAGCCCTGACACGCCATCGCCTCAACCTGGTTCAGGAACTGATCGATCAGATCAACGGCGTGATCGATGCACATAATTTGGACGCCTTGCCCAAGGACATCGCAGGCAAGCTTGGTGTCGGCTTGCAGCAAATCCTGGCTCAATCCCGCGAGAAATTGGACAACGCCATTGCGATCCTCAAGAATCCAGCTACCCCTCAAACGGAACTGGACATCACGATCCAAAAGATCCACTCGATACCCGAGTCTTTCAAAGTCCCGCTTTCCATCGTCGCCTTTGCGCAAAGCGCCCAGGACGCTGGCCTTGACATCTCGGAATTCATCGTCGGAACCGCAACCAGCATGGAAAAAGTCCTTCCCCGCGAAGTACCCATCGCAATCAAAGCTTCGAAGAAACTTCAGATTTCCCTTGCCCGCAACGAAAAGGAATCAACCCAAGTCATCGTCCTTCCAGTCTCCCGCGACTTGAAGGGCGTCAGAATCGTCCTCGGCGAACTCCGCAACGCCAATGGGAACCTGTTTCCCGCCGAAAGCCTTCAGGCTGACACGGTCGGCTATGTCGAAACCAAGAACAAGCCACCCTATGCCGTAAGCCATATCGGATGGTGGCCCGATCCATTGCTTGACTTTTGCCCGAAGGTCGATATCAAGGCGGGCGACGCACAGGCATTCTGGATCAGAGCCAGAACAACCAGGCAACAGAAACCAGGCGTATTCAACGGGAAAATCACCGTGGAAGCCGACAATGCCAAGCCCGTCTCCCTCGACTTCTCCATCACGGTCCACGACTTCGCCCTCCCTTCGCAGCCACCGTTGCCCACGGCCATCGCCTGGAACCATCCTTATTTCGAAAAAACAGCAATGCCCCAACGAGGTGGCGCCGAAAACTGGCAGAAAATGAAGTTCGTCTATGCGGATTTCCTGGCGGACTACCTCTTTGACTACGGCAACATCTACATCAAAACCCCGCCGGACTTCGAAGTCATCGAATACCTCCGCTCAAAAGGCAAGCTCACAGCTTTTGGATTGGGCGACGCAACAGTTTGGCAGGAAGACAAGATCCCACAGGAAATCGAAAGGCTTAGACCGATCTACGAAGAAGCCAAGCGACGGAACCTCCTCAAGTACGCCTATATCTACGCCTACGACGAATGCCAGCCAGATAAGTTTCCCATCATAGAAAAATGCGCCCAGGCACTCAAAAAGGCATTCCCCGAAGTCATCGTCATGACCACGTCCTATGACCATTCGTTCGGAGCCGACACCATCGTCAAATCCGTTGACGCCTGGTGCCCCCTGACCCCGCGATTTGACTTGCAGAAGGTCAAGGCCGCACGGGACGCAGGACGCTTCGTCTGGTGGTACATCTGCTGCGGCCCCCACAACCCATTCGCCAACTGGTTCGTCGAGTACCATGCCATCGAGGCTCGCTTGCTTATGGGCGCCATGACTGCCAAATACCAGCCGGACGGCTTCCTCTACTACTCAATGACCATCTGGAATGACAACAAGCCTATCCTGGAAGGTCCCTTCACCAACTGGAATCCAGTCAGCTGGACGACCTACCACGGAGACGGCGCCACATTCTGCTTCGGAAAGGACGGCAAGCCGATTCCAACCATCAGGATCGAAAACTACCGTGACGGACTGGAGGACTACGCATACCATTGCCTGCTCAAGGAAGCGATCCAAAGAATGAACGCGCTCCCCCAAAGAACCGCCCAGCAAAACCAATGGCTGGACGATGCCGAAAAAGCCATCGTCGTACCCGCGGAGCTTGTCAACAACCTGCACTCCTTTTCAAGAGATCCCAAGGTGCTCCAAGCCTGGCGAGACAACTTGGCAAGACTTATCGTCTCAAGCGGATTCAAGGATATGGACCCATGGGCGGACAACGACTTCGCAGTCCGAGGATGGAGAACCAAACGATGACATGCCGAGGATTTTTGTCATGGCTGCGCATTGATTTTGTGGATTGGAAGTAACATAGTAACAAGCATCGCGACTCGGATTCAACTCACCCAACTCACGCTCTCATATGGACGGTATCAGCCACTTTCTAACACCACAGGACGTAACCAGGCTTTCAAGGCTCGCTATCGGATCAAGATTCACGGTCGAAGGTTCCATGACTGGTGCGCATCGAAGCCAACTCAAGGGAATCTCGGTCGAATTCGCGGACTATCGGCAATATGTCCCCGGCGACGATCCCAAGCACCTGGACTGGAAAGTCTACGGAAAAAACGAACGCCTGTACCTTAGGCAGTACGAAGAGGAAACCAGCCTCAGGGTACACCTGCTCGTCGATGCTTCGGGCTCAATGGCATACGCAGGAAACAAACTCTCGAAATTCTCCTATGCCTCGAAGCTTGCCGCGGCACTGGCCTATATCACCGTGAGGCGACAGGATAACGTGGGACTCGCAATCTTTGACCAAAAGAGCCGAGTGCTGCTGCCAGCAAAAGGAGGTCCGGAACACCTCAGGGTCATCTGCAATATACTCGCAGAACACCAACCGGCGCAGTCGACAGATATGGCCAATACCCTCCACAGCCTCGCGGAAAAGGCAAAACGAAGAGGACTCGTCATCATTTTCTCCGACCTTTTCGACGATATCGAGAAAATCAAGTCCGCACTGGCGCATTTTAGGCGACGCAAGCACGACGTGATCGTCTACCAAATCCTCGATCGGCACGAAGTCGACTTCCCCTTCAGGGATACGGGTGCCTTCGAAGACCTGGAAACAGGAGAGAAAATCATGACCAACCCAAAGGACATCAGGGCTTCCTACCAGCAGGAACTCGAGCAATTCCTATATCAATGCAAGCATACCTGCGCCGGCCTTGACGTGGAACACGTCCTCGCCCTGACGGACCAACCCGTCGTTGACATGGTCGTCAGGCATCTCAGGCAAAGAGCGCTGGCAGGACGTTGACATATCTTTGCCTTGCGAAAGCCCGCTGAACAATAAATCGGTGATTTTCGCGTTTATTGAACGAGGGTTGTAGCAAGATACAGGTGAAAATGCAACACGGCAATGACATAAATGACCAGGAGTTGATCTCGCGATGCCGTGACGGCGACGACCGGGCATTCGAAATCCTATACCATAGATATCGACTCCAGCTCTACGCATACATCAACAAGTTCATCTCCGACAACCAGACGCTCGTCGACGAGATATTCCAGCAAGCATGGATCAAAGCTTCGCAAAACCTGAACAAATACGACCATCGGCAGAAATTCCTCGCATGGATCTGCAGAATCGCACACAATGCGCTGATGGATCACTTCAGGGATACAGCTAAACGAAAAAGCGAGGAATTGACTGACGACATCAGCATCGCCGACCATGAATCGGCATACGAGCTCTACGACAGGGACGCTTTTGAACATGCATTGGAAAATGCAATCAACGACCTCCCGAAAGACCAGCAGGTTGTCGTTGAGATGAGACGCCAAGGGCTAAGCTTCAAGGAAATCTCGAAAAAACTTGGAGTCAATATGAACACCCTCCTCGGACGCATGCACTACGCAGTCAACCGCTTAAAGGAAGAACTCAAGGACTTTGTCGACTAACCAGACCAAATCCATCGACTATGAACACCAACTCCACAAACCAAGTTCCCCAGGACACGACCTGCCATCAGGTACAATTCCAGCTCATCCAAGGCAACCAGGTCACGGATGCCCTCAAGGAACACCTTGGCTCATGCCCTGATTGCAGGCGATTCCGCCAGGCACTGATCCTGTCAGGTTGCAATCAACCAGCCCCTGAACTGGACAACGCAATCCTAGGCACAGTTCGAACCCAATGGAAACTCTCGAGAATCCGCAGGCGTTTCCGCTACGCAACCGCTTTCGCTGCCGCATTCGTCGCAATCCTGGCAACGATCTCCATCATCGTCCAAAACAATGCCGATCCCACGGAGGCGACACCCCAAGAAACCATCGCAGGATCAACCCAGGCGCCCCTGACCCCGACGATGGAAAGCCTGATGACAACCTGGATCTCTACAGAAGAATCGCTCAATGACCTCGACTTTCAAATGACCTGCTCAATCCTCAATGCCGATGACAGCTCCATCTCCCCGTTTGACTGGCAGCACAACCAGTCCTACAACGACGATGTCAATTCAGACTTCAAGACACTCTCGGACTCCATCCTCAATCTTGAATCCTACATCTATGGCACACTGCTCTAAGTTTAACATATATGAAACGAGGTACCCCATGCGTAAACAACTCATTGCGCTCGCCTTGGCATCCATTCTAATCGGCGGACTCTACGCCCAGGACAACCCAAACAATCCGTCGGGAACCGACCCTGCGCCCCAGGCATCTGAACAAAATGAACAGAGACCCCATATGCCACACCATCGACCCGGCGGTGGATGGGCACGGAGAAAAGCAGATGAATTCAACAGAATCCTCGAAAAACTTAAGGTTGACGACCCAAAAGAATACCAAAGAATCGAAAAACTCCGCAAAACAGACCAGGAACAATACTTCCGTGAATTGAGAAAGCTCTACCCAAGATACGCATGGGCGCCGACAAAGGCGATGAAACTCGAGAAAAAATGCTGGGAACTAGGAGAACAATACCAAATCGCAAGAACTGACGAGGAAAAGGAGCAGATAAAAAAAGAACTCGAGGCTACAGTCGCAGAATGTATGGAGGCCATGCTCAATGAATCAAGAGCCAGACTCGAAAATTTGACCAAACACCTCGCGGAAATGGAAGAGCAAAAAGACGAAATCAACAAAAGCAGGGTCAAATTCTTCCTCGAAACAAAAAGACCAGACAAAAAAGCCCCCAGACACCCCTTCCCTAAAAAAGAGTAAGCCTAACCAAGGATGAAGAGGCTCTTGCCGTGCAGGACCACCACTATTGCGAGTAGCCCATTCCGCCCTTCGAGATTCCCTTGATCTTTCCAGTGAACGTCTTCCATTCGTCTGTCGCCAACTCGAACCGGTTGACGGTCCACAGCCGATGTGCCAGATGGTTCCGCACCGTCGTTCCTTTGGCGACAGGCGCCTTCTTAGGGACTCGTGAACCACAAGTATTTCAGCATGTGACGTTTCTCCTATGTTGGTTGTTTAATGCTAAAGCAACATAGGCGAAGCGTCACTTTTTTATTTTTGGGGAAGCCCGTGGAGGACAGATGCCCAAATCGTAAAATCATTGGTGTTTATTCGCGTCCATTCGTGGTTTCCCTGAAAACGCCATTTTCAATGACTTTGTTGAGGTGGATCCACTAGTCCAGGCAAGGACTGACCTTGATGGCGTTCGGCAAAGGCTCCTCGGAGATGGCTATCAAGTACCCACCACCGCCAGCACCAGAAATTTTCCAGCCACTAGCGCGACCGGAAATCGATTCTATGGCCGAAAGCATTTCATCCGAAATCATATTCGGGAACATTGCTAATTGCGCCTTGAAGGACGCCGTCGTCGCCGCCCCCCACTCGCCAACGTCACGCTTCATGATCGCATCCCAGATCCGATCCGTCTGCCTCGCCAGCTCAAGCACCTTCTCGGCAGTCACATCCGTATTGCTCAGAGGCGAATAGTTGTCACGGCGCGGCGGCAACGCGATCAGCGATACGTGCCGTTGCACGAACTCCAGCGTATCGCGGTCGGTTTTCGACTCGATTGAAACGGGCCAGTATCCGTTGTCGTAGTTCAGCTTGTTGATTCCTGGCAGAAGGAGTCCAAGATGGTCCTGGGAACCCGAGATGATCCTGGTGCCAGGCGGGTTGTCAACGCAGAACAAGGTATGCGCCAGCTCTTTCCTGTCGCCCTCTGGAATGGCCGTATGCCAAAGGCGAATCGCGGTTTGGCGTGATGAAGTCGCCATCCCGGACCGATGGTTGAACTCCATTTGCGGTTGAATCGCCATCACGATCACGGAACCCGGTGCGAATTGATTGACGAAGGGTTGGTCCAGCCACCCGCCACCCATTTCAAGCCGGTACGGAATCGTGCATTCCTGCCGCAAAGCAGTCGTCGAACGCGCAGGCAAATTCCCATGGGGGATACGCTTGCTCACCACCAACTCGATACCCAGTTCCTTGCAAAACGCCTGTTTGGTGGGGGAAAGGCCGTCAGTATTGACGAAGAAGATATCTGGCTTCAGCTCCCGGACTTCCTTTTCGAAATCCATAATGCCCGAGCCGGAGTTGATCCAGGCGTCCTTGACGCATCGCAGGGCCTTGACCATATAGAGGCGTTCCGCGTCGGGATTGATGGTTTTCCGCCCCTTGAGTTCGAAGATTGTAGCGTCCGATCCCAAGCCTACATACAGGTCGCCATAGCTTGCCGCCTCCTCGAAAAATGCCACATGGCCCGAATGGAGCATGTCGAAGCAACCTGATACAAATACCTTTTTCTTCATCTATTCTCACTCCTTAGCTATTCTTGTCCTACCAAAGTCTGGCTTTCCACGACCTTGATTTCAAGAGCCTTCGTGGGGCAGACGTTCACGCACGACCCGCAACCAATGCATAGATCGCGCTTGAACCTGGGCGCACCCGTAGTCTTCCGCAAGACAACCGCTTCAATCTTACAGACCTCGGCGCACTTGCCGCAGGGTTCCTCTTCACTGAAGACCTTGCAAACCTTGGCATTAAACACGACTTGCCCGATCCGAGTCCGATGCTTCGTCGCCAAATCCAATGGCTTCAACGCGCCTGTTGGGCAGATTGACGAGCATCGGTTGCAATCGAATTGGCAGTTGCCATGAGCAAAATTCAAGTGCGGCAAGCCGCCGGTTTTGAGCACTATGACATTGGTCGGGCAATTGGCGACGCATAGCCCACATGCCGTGCAGAGACGAGCCAAACGATCGGCATCACCAGCTCCAGGAGGCAAAACAAACTCCTTCGACACCTCGGCCAACGAATGCGCAAGACGACCAACAGCGCCAGACAACGCGCCGCCAATGCAAAGCCCCAATATGCTGAAGCCACATTGCATCAGAAAATCGCGTCTGTCCGGCACGGACATAGGCGCCTGCTTAGGCTTCAAGCCCCAGGCAATCGCTCCCGCGGGACAGGACGAAATGCAATTCAGGCAACGGACGCAACGCCCATTGTCAATCCGCTTCCCCTCCACGTCAATGCATCCCGCATTGCAGACCTTCGCGCATTTTCCGCAGCCAACGCAACTCTCTGAAATCCGCAACTTCAACGGACTCAAACCCGATATCCAACCCAAAAAGGTGCCCACCGGACAAAGACTCTTGCAAAACAAACGCTGACGAAGAATCACACCCAAAAGAGCCAACACCAGCACAACACCTGGCAAACTCGTAAGCGCCAAGACACGACCCAATGACGAATACGGTTCCAGCAACCGAAATCCAAGCGCCCAACCAAACAAAGACAAACCAAACACCAAACCAAATACCAAGCCGCGCAACCAGCCTAAACGGAATAGCTTCTGTGACTTGCGACGTGATACCCAGTGAATAAAATCCTGCAGCAAACCCAACGGACACAAAACAGAGCAGTAAACACGCCCAAGCAACAACGTCGCCACTACGATGAACGCAAATGTCGCGATGACGCCAACAGTGCATAGCGACAGCATACCAAGCCAACTGGGAGCGACATGAAAGCGCATCAGCCAGCCAACCCACGCCACCCAACCGGAAAACGCCGCCAAAACTACAATAAATGCCAGGCACCCTACAAGGCGACGAGCCAATGCCAACGAACCGCGAAGTCCTTTTTTCATCTCACCGTACCTCCATCCATCTTAAACTCGTTTAAGACGCTTGAAAAACACCAGCCCACCAAGCAAAATCACAGTCGCACCGGCAAAGTATGCCCTGTACATCGGCATCCCGGAACCATACATATGCTCTGCAAACGACAGCATGAGATCCGCAAGAAACATCCCCAGCAAACTGGCCACACATCCCGTCACAAAGTTGATGAACATGATTCCCGCTACCTGGCGCTCCTTCGGCACAGATTTCAAAAAGTACACCACAGGAGCATTGTTCATAAAGGCACCATATATCCCAAGGTTTATGAACGGATACAAAAACACCAACGATGTCAAGCCGCTCCCGGACAATCCGGCAGGCACCAGCAACCAAAACAAGCACAGCGGAAATATCAACAGGTAGCCCACAATCATCAGCGCCTTCGCACCATGCCGATCAGCTATCCGGGACGTAAGCTTCGAACCTACTACGGCAGCCGCAAATTGTACCGCCGACATGACCAACGCCTTCGTATCGCTGAACCCGTACGCACGCTTCACGGCTGCAACCGTCATCGAATGCAAAAAGATACTCGCCAAGTTGAACATCACGCAAGCGTAAATCTGACGACGCAAGACAGAATCCCCGAGAATCGTCTTCAACTGGGGCAGCATCGGCTTCCTGGCGGAATCGCGGATCGCGCTCGATTCGTCAATCCGCCGGACAAAGCTGGACGCAAACACACCTAGGCAAGACCCTGCCACGATGATCCCGGTCAACGCCCACATGCTGTCAAATCGACGCAACACCAGGCTGACAGTCACCAGGGAAAACACCGACGCGGCGTAGAAATACGAGTTGGTCGTTCCCAAAAATCGAGCACGGTCATCGTCAGTCGTAAAATCCCCGATCAAGGGTTGCGCCATGACCAATCCGGCTGCCCGGCAACCATAGAATAAAAAGCATCCGAACAGCAGCGTCAGCCAGGACAAGGGAGGACGCACCAGATAGACTATTGAACTTGAGGCGACGATCAACGCGGACACATTGCGCAACACCCAGAAATCAGCCTGGCTGCGAGCAGCGCCAACACGCCCCGTACGCATGACGCCAAACGGCAGCAATATGTACCCAAGGTACATCATCGCACTGATGAACACCAGTACCCTATCGGGCGAATCCAACTTGATCGCCAGCAAGACCACCACGGTTTCGCCCAAACACATGTACGATGCGCCGTTCAACAAGTTGAAACGGGAAAAATTCCGTTGCGCCTTGAGCCGTTGCTCTTCATTCAATGGATGATCAAGTATCATAATCCAGCCGTATCCAACCTCGTCCCTGATTTCCTCAACGCTTTGCCTCGATGGTCAGGAACGTGCCTTTCAACATATCCGATTTGGCAATCAAGGTCACCTTCACCGTATCGCTTCCCTTCGGCGGGAAGCCGACCTTGATAGCGACGCTGATCTTGCCCGCGTACATCTTGCGATCCAGACATGGCACCGGAGTGTGGTCAATGTTGCTCGAACCCGTCCCGACGATCTTGCCGCCGCCGACGCAATCGAAGTACACCATCGGCGTCGCATCGGGCACTTCACGTCCTTCGGCATCCAGCGCCACGCAGGTAAACAAGGCGATGTCCAGTCCGTTTGCCTTGACGGGGCCGTTCTCCAGGCGCAACGCCAAGCCTACAGGCTCGCCCGTGGTCTCGCGAACGCAACGGGCAACTTCAACGCCGCCCTTGTACGCAATGGCCTCCAAACGACCAGGCGTGTACGACACGTCCCAAGACACGTGCAACCAACGCTCCACGACCTTGCGTCCCAAGCTCTCGCCGTTCAGGAACAGCTCGACTTCGTCGCAATTCGTGTATGCCCAGACCTGGAACGGAAAGCCGTCCATGCCGCTGTGGTTCCAATGGGGCAAGATGTGCACCATCGGCATGTCAAGCCAATGGGACTGGTTCTGGTAAAATGCGTCCTTGCGCTGCAAGAACAAGTCAATCGCCCCGGAAACCGAACACAGGCGCGGCCAAATCGCCTCGCCACGATGTTCGAAGGCATCCCATTGGAACGTACCGGCATTCCAAGGATGCTCCATCACGTACTTCCAAGTCAACTCGCGACCGAAATACCACGGGTCGTGCGGCGAATTACGGTCGCGGGCATCCATCAGTCCGCGCGCCGCAGTCGTATCCCCGTAGTACCAACCGCGAGTCGATGCCACCGCGCAGTTCTCGCTGGAAACAAAGGGGCGATCCGGATACTTCTCGTGAGCAGCCTCCAAATCCCTCATGCCATAATTGAAGCCGATTACCGACGCGATTTCCGCAACCTTGCTCTTCAGCGGTTCGACCATCGCGGACGTGACCAGCCGAGTCGGATCCAAGCGCAACGCCACATTCTCGAGCTTCTTGTGGATCCGCTTGCCCTGCTCCAATTGGTGGTAATGCTCCTCGTTGCCCGTTGACCACAGGATGACCGACGGCCTGTTCCTGTCCCGCTTCACCAGCATCTCCATTTGCGACAGGCCTTCCTCGCTGGATTCGAAGCGCCTGGTTTCACCCATGACCATGATGCCCATTTCATCGCAGGCATCCATCGTCGCCTCCTGATGCGGGTAATGGCTTGTCCGGAACGCATTGGCACCCATTTCCTTGATCATCTGCATCTTGTATCGGCAGATATTGTCCGGCACCGCTTTTCCCGTCAAGCCGAAATCCAAGTGACCGCACACGCCTTTCAGCTTGACATTGCACCCATTCAGCCAGAATCCAGTCTCGCCGCTCCATTCGATCTCGCGGAAGCCAAACCGCTGGTTTACCACATCGCAAACCTCGTACGCATCCCCGACACGCTTCTTCACCGTCACTTCCATCGTGTATTGATTCGGAGCGTCCAAATCCCACAATGCGGGAGAACTCAACTTGGTACCGCCGGAAAATGTCGACTTGTCATAGCGTGCAACCTGACCGCCAAAAGCATCGACAAGACCGACTTCTTCGCCGCTTGGACTCAATATCCGCCCGGTGACCTCAACGTCAACCGCCGCATCCCCATCGTTGCGAACCGTAACTTCCAACGGAACATCCCATTCGTTCCCGGCAATCTTCTTGACCGGGACGAACACGCCCCACAAATCAACGGCGACAAGATCCGTCTTGACCAGCCAGACGTTCCTGTAGATTCCGCCACCCGCATACCACCAGGTCTCGTATGAAGTCGGATTGACATAGACCGCGATTACGTTGTCAACCTTCTCCCCGAAACGAACAAGATCCGTGATGTCAACCTCAAAGGACGTGTAGCCGCCTTCGTGATGCTTCAGGAAACAACCGTTCAAATAGATGTCCGACAAGCCGGTGATGCCCTCGAAATAGATCGAGATCCTGCGTCCTTCGTCCGATTCAGGCACCGAGAAGTGCTTTCTGTACCAGGCAGGAAAGTACTTGAAGTAGCCCAGTGGACCGGCCTCGCTGGGATCGGGGGCCTGCTCGATGATGTAGTCGTGGGGAAGATCGACTGCCTGCCATGGCTCGTCGCACAGCTCCCCGCCATGCCAATGTTCGGCGATATCGCCGTGTTGATAGCTCCCCGGCCCCCAGCGCAACCGCTCCGTCTTCGCAGACAAGTACATCGCAACTTTTGTCTTAGGCTCGTTGACCGGACGGGGATTGCCCCAAAAACGCCAGCCGTGATTGATCAAAATCTTCTCGCGCTTACCTTCCATTCGATTGTGCCTCGTGTTTCGCCTATAACTAAAATTAAGGTAAAAATGAAATTTACCTTGCGTACCCGTGTTAATCAAGTTGACGCACGAGGAAAACAAGCCATGAAACTAAATGGGCATGATGACAAATTGCTCCCATCCAAACCAAAAGGCCTGAAAATTTGCTTTGTTTATGTTGGCATCCCTTAGTTTTCCTTGATTTTTTCAAAAAACGAGCGATTTTTATACTATTGCATTCTTCCCCTTGTTTCTCACAATATTTAACAAAAGGATTGACACAATGAGCATCACCTTCCGTTCAGACGCCAAGTACGCACTCCTGGTTCCCACAAGCATGGGTGTCCGCCTTACCCCGCCAGACGGGCAGCCTTTCCATTGCTCGGACACCTTCAAACTCCAGGTCACTTCCGCGGAAACCAATGTCGCCAGCATCGCCTCCTACTTGGGACTCCCCGTCAAGGTCCTTACAGCCTTCGTCAAGGACAGCCCAATCGCAAGGCTGATCAAGGATAATCTCGCATCAAGACACATGGACTACGAAGGACCTGAAATCGACCAGGGAGGTCCCTGGGGATACAGGCACCAATTCAACCTGGCAGACTCGGGGTTCGGAGCACGAGGACCACGCGTCCAAAACGACAGGGCAGGAGAAGTCGGTCGAATCCTTGATAAAAAGTACTTCGACCTGGATCGAATCTTCGGCAAGGAAGGCGTCAAGATCGTCCACCTTTCCGGATTGGTGGCGGCACTCTCCGAACAAACGACGCAATTCTGCCTTGACATCGCAAGGATAGCCAAGAAATACGGCTCGAAAATCTCCTTCGACCTCAACCACAGAGCCTCCTTCTGGAAAGGACGCGAAAAGGAACTGCACGACGCCTTCACGGAAATCGCAAGCCTGGCTGACGTGCTGATCGGAAACGAAGAAGACTTCCAGCTCTGCCTTGGCATCAAGGGACCCGAAGCAGGTGGAAAGGACATCGGAGCCAAAATCGAATCCTTCAAGGAAATGGTCAACAGAGTCAAGGCGAAATTCCCAAATGCAACAGCGTTCGCAACTACGCTGCGTGAAGTCATCTCCACTAACAGCCATCTGTGGGGAGCGATCACCAATGTCGATGGACAATGGCAACTTGTAGAACCAAGGGAAATCCAAGTCCTAGACCGTATCGGCGGTGGCGACGGATTCGTCGGAGGATTCCTCTATTCGATGCTCAAGGAATGGGAACCCTCCAAGTGGATCCAATTCGCATGGGCAACAGGTGCGCTCGCAACAACGCATCTCACAGACTATGCGCAGCCCGCAGACGAAGAGCAAGTCTGGAGCATCTGGGGCGGAAACGCACGAGTCAGACGATAAGGTTTATCACTGCACAAAAACAATTAGGAAACAAAAATGGCCGACACAAAAGAAATCTACTCCGATGGCATTGGGCAAATCCATTTCACAGGCGGAATGGTGCGAATCGACTTCATGACGCTCCAGCCAACCAATGAGGAAGGCAAGGCTCCCCTTGCGGAAACCCGGATGCGTGTCATCATGCCGCCCCAAGGTTTTATTTCCGCTTACAACTCAATGCAGCAACTCCTCGACAAGCTCGTCGATGCAGGTCTCATCAAGAAAAACGAACAGCCGCAAAGCAGCGAGGACAACTGGGGAAACAACTAATCACCCCTAAAAATCAGACGCGAAGGACACCAAAAACCTTCGCGTCTTTTTTTACTTTGACCTTGCGGCATTCTTGCGGGGCAAAATACCGCTCCATCGCAACACGGCCATGGAATCAAAGGTAAATGGGTTGCTTTTGCCCATTCGCATTGTAGACTACGGTCTCGACTCTCGTCCACTTCTCTCCAATCCTGTAGCAGAGACCACCTTCGTCATCCAACCCAAACCTGCCTTCTGCGTAATCCAAGACGACTTTCGGCAGAACAACCCAGTCGCCCTGCTCCTTCAGAATCTCCTGGTTCGCCTTGGCAACCAGCTCCAAATTGTCAGCAAAACCGCCCTTGGGACGAATCCTGGGGCGACGCCGTTGATCCTCCATCAACGAGGCAACATCAAACCCCTTGAAATCAATGTGGACTTCGCCGGAAATTCCCAAAACGGGACCGCTATCCATTTCGAGGCCTTGACCGGTATATGTCTGGGCGATGATCACGCTGCTTCTCAAAGTCTTCAGGCCCGACAAAATCGCGCGCTCGATAGGCAGCGTATGCAACCCAACCAAAACACGCTGGCCACGCACCTTGTAGGTCAAGTCGCCAGGATGGACATTCAGGCAAGGAAAGTCATCCGTCAAATTCGTCAAGGGAACAAAGCCCGCGAAAATCGCGAAGTCCAGCTCCAACGGCTTCAGTTTCTTCCGCAAGCCATCAGTCCACGCCTGACGCAGCTCCTGGCCCTTCTGGGTGGCAAGCGAAACACGCTCCTCGCCATGGTCGCTGTAGAATTTCCGGATATCCGATGCGATCACGGGAACCGAAAACTTCTTGCCCAACTCTTTGGCGCGACTCGTAGCAGGCGCATCCGTCACCAGAGCCTTCATCTCAACGGGAGATTCAGGCATCTGCGACAACATGCTCAAAACCTGCTCAGCATTGCTCCCAGAGCCACTCAAGAAAATGGCAGTATGGGGACGCTTGTGGGATGTCTTCTTCAATAGCGACTTGATGTTTTCCATCGATATAAATCCCTCCTTTTCGTTTTCCTATCTGGTCGTCTCTTCCTTCCCGCTTCAACGGATTCATCAGTTCAATACCTGAAACGCAAAACTGCCGAAACAACACCGAAGCACACGGGCAGCAAAATCGAAAAATAATTATTTTTTGATTGTTGGAGTAAAAAAGTACAATATACCACGCAAGCACAATTGTCTAATTCAAGCAGGGATAAAATCACGATTTATTTGGATTAAACTCATTTTTTCAGCATATCCAACTCGGACTGCCAAATGAAAACACGCTTGACAAGATCCTTGCGAACAAAAAACAATTGCCATGCACACTGCGTCCCAAAAGATTTTGCGTTGTTTTTGCTTGTCAACTGTGCTTTTTTTCCTGAAAAACATTGACACTTCGGCATTTCTAGTTCATAGTATATAATTTCCGACATAGTGTAATTTAAGTAACAATAAACAATAATCTTGAAACAAACCTTGATTTTGTAGGAGAACAACGAGATGAAGAAGATTGGATTGACGTTGCTGACCGCCGTAATTTGCCTTCTGATGGCACAATCCGCCAGTGCCATCACCCTCAACCCGTTCAAGCGCGAAGGGCGCACGCGTGCTCACACGCTGATGATCACGGGGAATTACTTGGATTCAAGGCTCCTCGCCGAACTCGCACAGCACAGAACCAAGCAGCCCATCCTGCTCATCTCGCCGGACGGGTACCAAAACTACCAGCTGTTCTACATGCCTCCGGGCGGCAGAGCGCCATCAGAACCAAAGGAAAAGTTCCTCGAATTGATTGAGTTCATCAATCCCAAGCGCATTGTCGTGCTCGGCGATCTCGAGTTTGTTCCCCAGGAGTTCATTGACCAGATCCAGGCCAAGTACGCAGTGATCATCATCAACAGCAAGGACTGGGAAAACAACGCGAAATCGCTTGGACAAATCCTGAAGCAACCCAAGCTCTACAGGACGTACGTCGACTACAGGAGCAGGATGCAGGAAACGAAGGCAGTCAAGCAAAACTGATTCCTTTTCTCAGCCTGATCCATGATGGGGACAGGCTCGCGGGCAGCACGGGATTGACAGCACTATGTTCACAGCACTCTACCAAATCGCAAAAAACACATTCAGGGAATCATTGCGCGAGCCGATCTATTTGCTGGTGCTCATCAGCGCACTATGCCTGATCGGCCTCTTCCCAATCTTCTCCATGTTCGTCTTCAGGGCACAGGAAAAACTCGTCATTGACAGCTCGATGGCTACGATGATGATTTTGGGATGGAGTGTTGCGGTTCTCATCGCAAGCTATGCCGTGTCACGTGAAATCGACAATGGAACCGCGCTGTTGCTTCTCTCGAAGCCTGTCCAACGCCCTGTTTTCATCATCGCAAAGATTCTGGGCATCCTCGCGGCAATCACCGTTTTCTGGTTCATCACGGCAACCGCAACCATTATCACCTTGCGCGTCGCTGAAGATCAATTCAGGTTCGACCAGCTGATGATGGCGCTTTACTTCGGCGCAATCCTGCTGGCATTCGTCATCGGCGCCGCCTTCAACTACGTGAACCAAGCTTCCTTCTCGTCGGTAACCATCCTTTCATTGGTGGTCTTGCTCCCGCTTGTCGCGGTCGTAGGTCAATTCAAGCCGTACGCCGACCACGAGGTCGTTACCGGACTCTCCTGGCACATCGCCCCGGCTCTCGTCCTCATCCTCTTCTCGCTCCTCGCAATGGGGGCTTTGGCGACCACCCTTTCAACCCGATTCGGGCTCGTCTCGAACTTGCTCCTCTGCATCGTGATCTTCATCATCGGACTGATGTCGGACTACCTGCTGGGACGCAAGGCCCGCGAGCCTTGGAACGACACCGTTCCCAAGGGAACAAAGCAGCTCTGGATGGCGACATACAGGTTCGCTCCAACCGAAAAGGCGGATATCGCGAAATGGGACAGGCCAGTCAAGGTTGACGAGTCATTCCCATTTACAGTCTGGTCAAGCGCTGACAAGTCCAACTCAATACAGGAAAAGGGAGACCCGCGCGACCTGCCGCAACTCGGTGAAAACCCAAAAGCAACCTGGAAGGACGGACAAGGATGGTGCCTCGACCCGAATGACGTGGAAGGGAACCCAATGTACATGGCGCAGTACGACCCGAAAAACACCGAAAAGCATTGGACAGTCATCAAGATCGCACGGGAAATCGACGATGTGAAGCTGGATTCCCGCGACATCATCGATTCCTATGACGCATATGTATTCCGAAGATCAGACAATCCACCACAGACCCCAACAGGAGGTTCCTACCTGTCGCCATATCCACGCGGCGGGAGCTATATGGCAAGCATAGCCTACGCGCTCGTCCCCAATTGGCAACTCTTCTGGATGGCAGACGCGCTCGCCGTAAAGCAAAGCATCCCTTGGACCTATGTCGCATGGGGTGCAGCATACGTAATCCTCTTCACGGCTTTGCTGATGATCATCGCAATCGTCCTCTTCGGCAGCAGGGAAGTCGGAAAGCAAATCGTGGAATAATACGATAGTGCGTCAGTACAAGGTCTCATCAAAAACAATTCACCTTCGGAACGAGCCGTCGATTCTCCATTTCATCATGTGACCTGGAGCCGGCGGCTTCTCAGTTTACAGAGCGGGAGACTTAATACAATGAACGAAAGCAACTTCTACATCACAACACCAATCTACTACGTCAACGACATCCCACACATCGGCCATGCCTACACGACGATCCTCGCTGACGTACTCGCACGATACCATCGACTCCTCGACAGGAAAACATTCTTCCTCACCGGGACAGACGAACATGGACAAAAAGTCCAGCAGGCAGCGGCAAAAAGAGGACACACGCCACAGGAACATTGCGACAAGTACGTCGTCAGGTTCCAAGACCTTTGGAAACGACTCGGAATCACAAACGACGACTTCATCAGGACGACTCAACCAAGGCATACGACCATCGTCAAGAAAATCCTCCAGGACTTCTATGACAGAGGTCTTATCTACTCGGGTTCATACAAAGGATGGTACTGCGTTCCAGATGAACGCTACTTCACGGAAAAGGACCTGGTTGACCACCGCTGCCCCGAATGCCATAGACCCGTCGAGGAACTCGAGGAAAAAAGCTACTTCTTCAAAATGGGGCAGTACCAGGACTGGCTGATCAACTACATAGAAGAACATCCCGATTTCATCCAGCCGGAGCACAGAAGGCAGGAAACGCTCGGTTTCCTCAAGAACGACAAGCTCGGAGACCTCTGCATCAGCAGGCCGAAGAAGAGGCTCGAATGGGGCATTGAACTCCCATTCGATCCGGATTATGTCACCTATGTCTGGTTCGACGCACTCGTCAACTATATCTCAGCAGTAGGATACCTCGCCGACGACGAAAAATTCAACACCTGGTGGCCTGCGTCATGCCACCTTATCGGCAAGGATATCCTCAGGACGCACTCCGTATTCTGGCCGACGATGCTCCACGCAATGGGTTTGCCGATGCCGAAGACGATCTTCGCACACGGATGGTGGCTCGTCGGAGATACAAAGATGAGCAAGTCGCTCCAGAATGTCATCAATCCGATGGATATGGTTGACAAGTACGGAGTTGACGCTTTCAGGTACTTCCTGATGGCTGCGATGAACCTGGGGCTCGATGCGTCCTTCACCGAAAAGCTCTTCGTCGAAAGATACAATGCCGAATTGGCCAACGACCTGGGCAACCTGTCCTTGCGAATCGTCTCGATGATCCGCAGAAACGCCAATGGCATCCTCCCGGATTACCAGGAACCCGGCGAAGACGAAAAGGAACTCGTCGACGCCACGATGACTGCCGTCAAGGAAATGTCTGCGGCGGTAGAATCGATGCAGATTGACAAGGGGCTCGCCTTCGTCATCACGGCAATCCGTGAAGGCAACAGGTACTTTGACAAGATGAAGCCCTGGGCACTCGCCAAGACCGGCGATCTCAACACCTTGGGACGAGTACTCAGGCACACCGCCGAATGCCTGAGAATCGTCTCCGGACTCCTCTACCCGGTCATGCCCGCAAAAATGACCGAACTCAGAACGACTTTGGGTATCCCAAGCGATGATATCATGCCTTCAATCACTCGGCTCTCCAACTGGAAGGGACTCCAAGACGGCGCGACCATCGCAGAAGCGGCACCGCTCTTCCCAAGAGCAGACCCCATTAAGGAAGATGACGCACAGCAAAAAGCCGAACCGAAGAAGGCTGCGTCGAAAAACAAGGACAAGCAACCCGTCAATCTGGTCACGATCGACCAGGTTGGAAAGGTAAAACTTAAAACCGCAACAGTAATCAAAGCGGAAAAAGTCCCCGAAGCTGACAAGCTCCTCAAGCTTCAACTGCAAGTCGGTGACGAAAAACGGCAAATCGTCGCAGGCATCGCAGAATTCTATGCCCCGGATCAGCTGATTGGAATGACCATCGTCGTCATCGTAAACCTCAAGCCAGCAGTCATCAAGGGAATCGAATCAAACGGAATGCTGCTTGCGGCTAAAAAAGGCAAAGCGCTCAGACTGGTCACCACAGACGGCGAAATCGCCTCCGGCGCATCAATCGAATAAATCCGCAACATCCAGACAAACGAAAGCCCGTTGCAAGCACATTCTTTCAGTGCTTGCAACGGGCTTTAATTTTATACAAAACCTATTTCAGAGCGTTGGCTTTTGCTGGGAGAAAAAAATCACAGCCCCTTTGCCAGCGCCTTGTGGTAGATAGGTCCAACATGCTGGTTAAGGGCAAACGATTCCCTCAGCCCTGCCCTGACGAAGGCATTGGCGGTCTTGAACGCCTCTTCCGGCGTAGCTCCCTTGCCCAGCTCAGCAGCTATGCACGCCGAGAACGAGCATCCTGCCCCGTGCGTCCACTTCGTCGCAATCTTGCTCTGCCGCAACCAAGTGGCGTTTTTGCCATCGAAGAACAGATCGACAGCTTTATCATCAAAGATTCTCGCCGCCTTGATGACTACGTTTTTCACTCCATGCGCATGGATTCGCTTTGCAGCCTCAAGCAGGTCGGCTTCGCTCGAAAAATCATCCATTCCGGACAATTGAAGTGCCTCGAAGGAATTAGGCGTCACCACTTCGGCGATTGGGAGCAAATGGCGGATCATGGCGGTTGTGTTTTCCGGGAATAGCGGCTGGCTCGTACCTTTGCACACCATGACGGGATCGATGACCAAATGCTTGACTTTTGCCTTTGCCAGAAGTGCGCCAACAAACTCGATAATCTCAACAGTCGGAAGCATTCCGGTCTTAGCGGCATCAGCGCCAATGCCCGGCAAAATAGTTTCAAATTGCGTTTTGATCATCTGCGTATCAACTGGGACAACCACATGGTTCCAGTCTTTTGGATTCATTGCGACCAACACCGTGACCACGCTCATGCCATAGACGTCACGTTCCTGGAAGGTCTTCAAGTCAGCTTGAATGCCAGCGCCACCGCTGCAATCCGACCCCGCAATTGTCAATACACGCTTTGGATTCATCTTCGTTTCTCCATTCTTAAAAACTAAATTCCGTTCTTGCCTTTCTCTCCTTATAAAAACAAAAGAAAACCGTCCAAGAATGAAATCTTGAACGGATTTATTTGGAGCCAGCGGTGGGATTCGAACCCACGACCTGCTCATTACGAATGAGCTGCTCTACCCCTGAGCTATGCTGGCATTTTCACTTATCAAGAAACATCTTTAATGTACAATGAAATCCCATTTTTGCAAGCCAACACAAGAAACTTTTTCATGCGCTGAAATACCGTCCGACCCGTCCGACCCGTCCGACCCGTCCGACCCGTCCGACCCGTCCGACCCGTCCGACCCGTCCGACCCGTCCGACCCGTCCGACCCGTCCGACCCGTCCGACCCGTCCCAGTCCCAAATCCTCCACCCCGTCCCAAATAACGGCATGTCACATGCCGTTTGAGTACGAAACCGATGATTTTTCGCATCGCTTATTCGGCAAGAAAATGACCTTCAACCAGCCAGCAAATTGAAATCCAGCTTCGCGCTCGGTATAGTACATATTTCGCACTTTCATCAAATCTCAGGATTTTTCCATGTCCTTTTCCGGAGACACGGAACTCCTCCACGGCGCACTAAACAACATGAGGTCACACCGATGAGACATCTCACACTATTGATGATTCTGTTTTCTCTCGCATGCCTAGGTCAGTACAGATGGGATTTCAACGGAGACTTGACGGAGACTTCCGGGAAGTGCCCGCTCTACTCCAAGAATGAGCTGTCCTTTGCAGTTGTGGACGGTCGACATTGCGCCAAGCTAGAACAAATGCACATGCTGACAACAAACTGCGCCCCCGCCAATCGCCTGGATCCAGGCTTCAGCTTTGCGTGCGCTGTCCGGGTTGACAAGCATACCCAACAGGGATGGTCAACGATTGTCAGCAAGGGAAAAGTCTCGCAACCGGGAGGATTCTTCCTGCGATTGGACAATGCCGATGAAGGAGTCAAGTTCAGCCTATTCGTGAACTTCGACGGCCGCCCGGAGCCACGAGTCTCCGTCCGCGAAGTCCCGTTCAAACTTGGAGAGTGGTACGAACTGGAAGCCGGCTGGGACGGAGAAGACATATGGCTGGCCGTTAATGGGACAACGCAACGAGTGCGCAGGACAGGATTCAAAGTCAATAATCTGGAACCGTTGACCATCGGTTCATTCGATGGATATATCGATTACCTCAGGCTAAGCGACAAAGTGAAAGCCGACAATCAGCTGGCCGAAAAGGCCCTCGAGCCATTGGAGGGAAGCCCGATCCAAACGTCCTTCGGCAAGGTCGGCGTAACTGGCGCATATAGCGAAACCGAGACGTTGCACATTCGCCCTGGATTCAGATTGTCAGGCGTGGTTCGCTTCGACCAAATAATGAAGGGCGAACATGCCATCGCGTTCAAAGACAGGGAATACTTGCTGCGTTACGACAGGGGAGAACAGCATGGGGCATTCAATTTCTTCGTATTCCTTAACGAGAAGTGGGAACCCCGTGCAAGATGCCAGATGGATATCGAGACGGGAAAAGACTACTATGTTCTGGCAGGATGGGACGGATTCAGATCGCACATCCAAGTCAACGGAAAGGCGGAAAGCGTCAACCGGACAGGATTCATGGAGAAGGCTCCTGGGAAATTCATCGTTGGTTCATTCCCCGGAACCGTCCGCGACTTGTGCATTGAAAACTACGAAACACCGCTTCCCGTAATCGACGATCTTGTCGTGTCAGACATGTTTCCAAAAGTAAAGACGCCATTCACGCTTAGCGGCAAGCTGAGCAACTACGGGCTCGCAATGGACGACTGTGTGGTGGTCGTCGATCCCCCGAAAGGCATCGCCGTAAAGCCGTTGGTTCACAATGTGGGTACCTTGGCTGCCAATGGCGAGCTGGCACTGACATGGGAAGTATCAGCGGAAGAGGTGACATCCGGTACCATGAGAGGCTATATCACGTCGGGAAACCGGACTATTGGAAGCTTTTCGAAGCGGTTGTATTTTTCGCCGCAAGTTGAGCTGGACCGTTCCGCCAAGGCGTGGCAACCCGTAGTAAAGGAAACAAAGGCGTACTACATCGACTCCGTCGGAGGAAACAACGCAAACAATGGCTTGACGCCTGCCACAGCCTGGCGCGACTTCACGAACATCAACGGGAAAACATTGGGTGCCGGCGAACGCCTTCTACTGAAGCGCGGGTCGGTGTTCAACCAGGAACTAAAGGTGACAGCGCAGGGAGCACCAGACAACTACGCGGAAATCGGTGCATACGGCGAAGGCGCGCGTCCAACGATACGCAGAAACCGCGACATCAACGACCGTTGCATCCTGATCAGCACGCCTTCGTACTTGGCGATCCGCGACTTGATCGTGTGCAATGCCGGAAAGGGACTCAACGTCGAGTTCACCCGCGAAGGAAAGGGAGTGCTGATCGAAAATGTCCTGGCTCACCACATCGAGGGGCTGTATCGTTTCAATGCACATGGAATTCCCGAATGGCGCGACCAAAGAGGAGCACCCGGAGGAAGCAACGGAGGCATTGCAATCAGCGGCTACATGCCTGTCGATGCGATAATCCGAGACTGCGAAACATACCAATGCTCGGTAGGCTGGCGAGCCAATGGAAGGAATATCTTCCTGGATCGAATCTTCTGCCATGACAATTTCTCGCACAACACCTCGCCCCACCCGGTACTGTCAGGCTCATACAACTCCTACCTTGTCAACTGCATATTCGATGCGGCTGGATGGAACGCCTCCGCAGGAACAATGGGCATCATGCTTGGACCAAACTACGGACTGGTGATTCGCAACTGCCACTTCCTGAACCAGCCGGACTCCGGTTCGCACGACGAAGGAGGCATTGACTTCGAGGCAGGCGGCGAAGCCAACCTAATCCATCAATGCACCTTCAGAAACAACGCAGGAGCGGCCATCGAAGTACTCGGCTTGAGATCGCCACAGACGAAAAACGTCGATATCAGGCAATGCCGTTTTGACAGAAACAACACCGCGACAAAACTGGGTCCCAGTGAAATCTTCATTTGGGGAGGATCCAGTGACAAGACCATCGTCTGCTCAACCGGAATCATCAGGGAAAATGGATACGTCCTCCTGCCGGGAATCGATTTCTTCACAAACAAGGCAAAGCCTGGAATGACAGACTGGACGCTGAAAGACAACAGGCAATTCGAAACCTTTGAGGAACTCGACAAGGCAATGCCATACAACAATCCGCCAATCCCAAACCCTGGACCGGAAATCTGGACCGACAACCCCCAAAATGTGCCCCTCAATGGACAAGTGACCGATGACGGAAGACCGGCAAACGGAAAACTGACCGTACAATGGGAACAATTGGAAGGACAAGGACAAGTGCTGTTTGCAAACCCATCGCAATCAGCCACGACGGCAACCTTCCCCGCCGTGGGAGACTATAGGCTGATACTGAAGGCTGACGACAGCGAACTTTGGCGAAGCGCTCGAACCGCCGTCCATGTCTTGCCGCCTGGAACGCGGATTGCCAAGGCATGGGACTTCTCGAAAAACCTTGACAAGGAAGGCTGGACGGATGCCGAACTGGGAACCGTCAAGGAAATCTTCCCTGGAGCCCAACCCCATACGGGAACTTTCGCCAATCCCGTCAATCTGGTTTGCGGAGACTTCTACGTCATGGCAATCAAGGACTCAAAGTCGGCGCATATCCTATCCCCCGACAAACTGGATGCGCAGGCAAACACTTTCGCCATCAAGTTCCAAAACCATACAAATACACGGAAAATGAAGCTGTCATACACGACGATTGACGAACCCGATTTCAAGAACGCGAAAACCAGCACGTTCGATGTGATCCCCAACGACCTGAACGACACGTTGTACCATATCCCACTGGAGGCAAAATCCCCAATCAAACAAATGCGACTGGACTTCAGTGGTGACGGGAAACCGATAACTGGAACCTGCAGAATCGATTATATCTGGCTAGGAAACAGGTAAACCTAAATGATGAATGATGAATGATGAATGATGAATGATTTGTCAGACTTGTCAGACTTGTCAGACTTGTCAGACTTGTCAGACTTGTCAGACTTGTCAGACTTGTCAGACTTGTCAGACTTGTCAGACTTGTCAGACTTGTCCGCCCCAGCCTGATTTTCGCACAAAAAAAGGATCGTCGCAACATTACGCGGCGATCCCTATTGGCTGGCTCTCTTACTTCTTGGACGCATCGTCCTTTGCCGAAGGCTTCTTGAATTTATCTTCGAATATCAGATAGCCGATAAACAAAATCGCGGCGACTGCTACCAAAATGCCAAAACCTGCCAGCGCCCACGTTACTATATCCAAAGCATCCATTTTCAGGCTCCTTTTTGCTTGTAACACATGTCATTGCTTGATTGTCGAATAAACGCGACGCTTCAGCCCAAAACATCAATGCGAAAGCGGCGCGGGTCTTATCACAATCGCAATGGAATGCTTACGCAGCAATGTCCTGACATGAAGGAGGTATTGGACAAGCGCACCGTCCGGTAGAAGGAGTACGGCACGCAAGGGATATCAAGTTTCCAATGTGGAGGCAAGGCGCGTTGCCGGGTCTCCTGCCGTTCAGCCGCCCTATCGGGCTTAAGTTGCCTCAGCAGGCAGAGCAGCGTCGTTTCGGCACGTGGTTTCCAAGCCTCCTGCCTGGAATTGCGTTGTTCGCTTGACGACGCAGGCGCGTGGACCGTCACCAGGACGGCCCATGCAGCCAATACTAGGATGATCTTGCCCAGTTTTTTCATCGTCAACATGCAGAAATCACGTAATTATTCTTCCAGGATTTTGTCCCAAGCCTGGTTATAGAGGTCCTTCTTTTCTCCCAGGTCTTCAAGCGGGGTGCATCGTGCGCGTTCTTCGGCCGGGATATTGAACACCGGGTTGCTCTTCATCTCATCGGAAACCAGCTTTGCGGCGGCTACATTTGGTGTTACGTATCCGATTTCGTCCATGTTTTCGGCGGCAACCTCGGCACGATACATGAAGTTGATGAACTCGTGTGCCAGGTCGGAGTTTTGCGAGTTTGCAGTGATGGCGAAGGTATCGAACGTAACGGTGGAGCCTTCTTCCGGGATGACGAATTTGATCGATGGCTTTTCCTGGATGACCTGGAACATATCGCCGCTATAGGTTTGGATCAGGAAGAATTCCCCGGAAGCCAGTGCGCGCTTGGCATCGTCAACCTCGAACTTGGCGATGTTTTGCTTCCAAGTCTTGGCCAATTTCACGGCTTCGTCCAGCTGTGCCGGTTCCACTGAATTGGCGTCATATCCCAAGGTCAACAGGGCGCAACCCAGGACTTCCCGCTGGTCGTTCAGCAGGGAACAGCGCTTCTTCAGGTCAGCTTGCTCGAACATCCTCCAGGACGGCTTGAAATCCTTGACCTTCTCGGGTTCGTAGCCGATTCCAGTAAATGAAACAAAGTACGGAATCGAGTATTCCATCGTTTTGTCAAGCATCAAATTCTCGTAGGAACGGTCGAAATTCGCCGTCACATTGGGCAATTTTGCCATGTCGAGCTTTTTGATCATCTTCTGCTCGTACATCAACTTGGTCATATAGCTGGAGGGCACCAGGATATCGTAGCCGCCCGCTCCAGCCATCAACTTGGCGTACATCGCCTCGTTGGAGTCGAACACGTCGACCTTGACCTTGCAGTTGAACTCTTTCTCGAACTGCTTGATCACGCTGTCAGCCATGTAGTCGCCCCAGTTGTAGATATGAAGCGTCTGCTTGGGCTTGCCGCAAGAGCACAGCAACGACACCAATACGACAGATACCAGAAAACCAAGGATTTTTTTCATTTCTTAGACTCCGATTTTTTTGTTATGAGTTTTTGGGCTATGAAGACAATCACGAAAGTAACCAACAGGAAAACCACGGAGAGCGCGTTGATGACGGCTGGGGTTCCGCGCCGCATCGCGCTCTGGATGTAGATGGGAAGCGTCGTGTCGCCTGCGCCCTTGACGAAGAACGTGATGACGAAATCGTCAATGGAAAGCATAAAGGCGAAGAGCGCGCCGGCAACGATTCCCGGCAGGATCTGAGGCAACGTGACCCTGAAGAATGTATATAATCCGCTGGCGCCCAAGTCTTGCGCCGCTTCCAATAGCGTATGGTCGAATTCATGCAAGCGATCCAGCACCACCATTGCCACGTAGCTCATGCAGAACGTGATATGCGCAATGATGATCGTCGTCATCCCCAGTTCCAATTCAATGCCGAACAGGCGCCTGAAAAGGGAACCGCCCAGGTTGATCAGGGTGACGAACAACAGCAACAGGCTGATGCCCTGCAAAATGTCAGGTACGATCAAAGGCGTATGGATCAAGGCATAGTAAATCCCCTTCAGCCGATTCTTGGAGCGGTACAACGCCAGTGCGCTCAACGTGCCCAAGGTCGTGGAAATCGCCGTGGATATCAAGGCAATGAACAGCGTATTCGCCAACGCTTCCCAAATCGCGCGCTCGCTGAACAACCTGTCATACCACTTCAATGAAAACGAGTTCCAGGCACCGCCGTACTTGGAGGAGTTGAATGAGGCAACAGCCACCAAAATCAACGGCACATACAAGAAAATCAACGTCAACAATGTGACGAACATCGGGAAACGACTGTTGCGCTTGCATGTCTTCATATCCGCCCCTCCCGCGCTTGACGACGACGACGCAGATGGTTCAGCCATTTGCCCAGAAGCATCGGCAAGAACACCGCCAGCATCAACAAGGCGGACAAGGCGCTCGCATGAGGCAAGTTCCTGTCGATGAACACGCGCTGCGCAATCTTGTCACCAACCAGTTCCGAGGATGGACCGCCTACCAGATCGGGAATCAGGTAGGCGCCGAAAGCGGGAATCAACACGACCATCACCGCCGTCCAAATCCCCTTCGATATCACAGGCAAAAACACGCGCCTAAACGCATAGAAGGAACTGGCGCCCAAGTCCTTCGCGGCGTCAATCAACGAAAAGTCAAACTTCTCGGCGCTGGCATAGATTGGCAAGATCGCAAATGGAATGTACGTGTAGATCATCACAACCAAGACCGCCCATTGATTGTAAAGCAATGTGGTCGAATCCTCAATCAAGCCAATCGCCACAAGCAACTTCTTGAATATTCCGTCAGCGTGCAAAAATACGCGCCATGCATAGATCCGTACCAGGAAATTCGTCCAGAATGGTACGATGATCAACAGCAATATCACATTTTTCCAACGGGAATTCATCCGGGCAAGCTGGTACGATATCGGAATCGCAACAGCTACGCATACGGTAGTCGACACAATCCCCTGCCAAAATGTCCGCCAGATAATCGCGGGATACGACGGATTGCGCAAGTCCAAAATCGTCTTCAGAGTCCAGCCTTCACCAAGGCCGCCATACGCATCGACGGGCTTGAACGCCAGCAAAAACACAAGCACGATAGGTATCGCGTAGAAGACAACAAGCCACACAAAGGACGGTGCGCCGATGATCCAGTTCGAGATGTTACGCAACCATGATTTCATTCGGCAGCTCCCACTTCCTGCGTTCCGCCTTCGACAACGGCTTCAAGCTCCTCGGGTTCCAGGTCGGGAAGCGCCAGAAGCTGTTCGTCAACCTCGGCATAGTGCTCAAGCATGTACGCATTGTCCGCACCGAACCAGAGCCATACTTCATCATCCCACTTGATCCTCCGCTCGTCAAGCCCGTAGCCATGATGCTGCTGGACGACGGACACGCGCCAGTCCTGGACGCGTACCCAATACCGCGTATGCGGTCCCACGTAGATCACTTCCTCAACCTTGCCGTGAAGCAAATTCGTTTTCGCGTCAGTCAACTCCGGGCGTACCGCCGAAATGAAGAACTTCTCGGGACGTATCGACACGTGGATTTTTTCGCCGCAATGGACCTTCTTGTCGTTGAACAGCTGAATCTCCGGAAAGCCGTCGATGTTAAGCGTGCAATAGTCGCCTTCAATGGTTTCGACCGTTCCCTCGAAGAAGTTGGTATCCCCGATGAAAGCCGCCACAAAGGACGTCCTGGGCGCCTCGTACAGTTCTGTGGGCGTCCCGACCTGCTCCACGCGACCATTGCGCAGCACGGCAATATGATCGGAAATCGACATTGCCTCCTGCTGGTCGTGGGTCACGAAGAGGAATGTGATCCCGACATCGTCGTGAATCGTATCAAGTTCGATCAACATCCGCTGTCGCAGCTTCAGGTCAAGTGCCGCCAGCGGTTCGTCCAGCAACAGTACCTTGGGACGATTGATCAATGCCCTTGCAATCGCAACGCGTTGGCGCTGACCGCCGGACAACTGACCTGGCTTCCGGTGCTCGTAGCCCGTCAACTGCACTAGTTCCAGGTACTTGGGTACTTTTTCGAGAATGGTCTTGGCGTCCTGTCCCGTCGCCTTCAGCCCAAATGCAATGTTTTCCCAAACGCTCAAATGCGGGAACAGGGCGTAGTTTTGGAACACGGTACGCACTGCGCGACGATTGGCGGGCACATTGGTGATGTCCACCCCGTCCAAAATCACACGCCCCTCGTCCGGTGGCTCGAATCCACCGCAGATACGCAAAAGCGTCGTCTTCCCACACCCGCTAGGTCCCAACAGCGAAAACACTTCGCCTGCCTGAATTTCAAGCGTCACATTGTCTAGAACTGTATTCTGACCATATCGTTTCGTAATATTCTCAAAACGAAGAAACTCGCCCATCGTAACGCATGCACTCCCCGTTGTAGTATTCCTAATTGTTAATGAAAATTGGGAAAAAAATAATATAATGACTGTGCGCAACAAAGTCAATTTCAGGAACCTATACAGGCTAAGTTTTTCAAGGATTTCACGGACATCGTCAAGGCAAGTTTGCTTGACATTATGTCCCAAGGGCAAATATTAAGATGATTTCACCACAAAAACATAAGGAGTGACAAAATGCCACGAATTGGATTGTTGCAAAGCCGCGGATTCGCGGATAGTTCCAAAGCGATAGCAAACACGGAAAAGATGATACGTGAAGCCGCCGGCAAAGGCGCAGAAATCATCTGCACGCAAGAATTGTTCCTCACGGAATATTTCTGCAAAATCCAGGAACCCGAACTGTTCGACCTGGCAATCCCAATCCCGGGACCAGTCACAGACCGTTTCTCGGCACTGGCAAAGGAACTCGGCGTCGTTCTCATACTTTCTCTCTTCGAACGAAGAACGGCAGGACTCTACCACAATACCGCCGTGGTCATCGACGCCGACGGAAGCATCGCCCTCACCTACCGGAAAATGCATATCCCACAGGATCCGGGCTTCGAGGAAAAATTCTACTTCACCCCTGGCGACTTGGGCTTCCAGGCCTGCGACACCGCCTTCGGCAGGATCGGCGTCATCATCTGCTGGGACCAATGGTACCCGGAAGCGGCAAGGCTCACGGCGCTCAAAGGCGCACAAATCATCTTTTGCCCGACCGCCATCGGCGGCATCGACTCTGAACCACAGGAACTCACAAACCTCCAACGGGACGCATGGATCAATGTCCAAAAGGGACACGCAGTCGCAAACGGATGCTTCTATGCTGCGGTCAACAGAATCGGACGTGAAGACGAAACGACCTTCTGGGGATCCTCATTCGTCGCCGACTACTATGGAAACTTGATCGCCACCGGTTCCACAAGCGACCAGGAGATCGTCCTCGCAAACTGCGACCTGGATGAAATCGAGAACCATCGGCGAATGTGGCCCTTCTTCAGGGACAGGAGAATTGACGCATACTCCAACATCGCAAAACGGTTTGACGACTGACATGACCTACGCAATGAAAGCAGAATGGGAACCGCAGCAGGCCGTGATCCTTTCGGCTCCGCTGAACCAAGATACATGGATCCAAAACAGACAGGAAATGGAACGGGATTATGCGACGTTCGCTGCGGAAATCTCGAAATTCCAACCGGTCTGGATCAATTGCGTCACTCAACAGCAGGAACATTGGATGGAACTGCTCAACGACGCAGGAGCAATCGAAAGTAATGTCGTGATCAAAAACATCCCGACAAATGACGCATGGTGCAGAGACCACGGACCGATCACCATCAAGCACGATGACAAGCGACTAATCGTCAACTTCAAGTACAATGCCTGGGGTGGTAAATACCCGCCCTGGGACCTGGACGATGAAGTCCCGACCATCTACGCCAAGGAACTCAACCTGCCACGCCGAGACGTCGACCTTGTCTGTGAAGGCGGAGCACTCGAAACAAACGGAGAAGGCACGCTGCTCACAACAAAATCAGTCCTGCTCAACCCAAACCGAAACCCGAAAAAATCACAAAAAGACATCGAAAACATCCTCATGAACTCCCTCGGAGTCCAACAAATCCTTTGGCTCGATCAAGGAATGGAAACCGATGACACCGACGGACACATCGATACCCTCGCGCGATTCGCAAGCAAAAATACAGTCCTTGCAATCTACGACAAGCACAACCCAACGCTCGTCAAAAACCTCAACGACCTCAAGGCAATGAGGCTCCTGGACGGCTCCAGGCTCGAAGTCGTAAAGCTCCCCTGCCCAAAAGCCATCGAGACACCTGGCTGGAGAGTCGATACCCTACCAGCCTCATACGCCAATTTCCTGATTATTAACGACGCCATACTCGTGCCTACCTATCGTCAAGACGAAACAGACAAACTGGCGCTCGACATCATCGCACAAGCCTTCCCAACGCGTCAAGCGATCCCGATCGACTGCTACAACATCGTGCTCGAAGGCGGTGCCCTGCACTGCCTCTCCCAACAAGTGGTCGCATAACAGCTACCACCCCGTCAATTATAGTGTCATTGTCATGTTCAACAACCAAGCTTGTTTTATGCGGATACGCCTTTAGGAAACTTGAACTCAACCAACCTGGTGACCACCTATGAGAAGGAGACTATCCATGCTTTGCACTGTATTGTTGTCGTGTCTTCCTGTTTCTGGCGAGATTGTTGACTTAGGGCACAATCGCGAGGTCTTTTGGGATCTTGGCCCAATCGAATCCTTGGGTGGCGGTGCGCGCCTGACCTTGCAGCAGCCCGTCTTGCGTGAAGTTTCGATGACTTACGATCGTCCTTGGGAGGGGAACGTCTGTTGCTACCACACAGTCATCCAGGATGGGGACCTGTACAGGATGTACTACCGGGGTTCTGCATGGGAACTCCCCGGCTGGAAAGGCGGAAAGCATGCGGAAGTCTATTGCTACGCCGAATCAAAGGACGGCATCAACTGGACAAGGCCCAACCTGGGAATCTTCGAATTCCAAGGCTCGAGAGACAACAATATCATCTGGATGGGGGATGGCGCGGCGCATAATTTCGCACCTTTCCTCGACACCAACCCCGACTGCAAGCCAGAAGAGAAATTCAAGGCGCTTGGAGGAGGACCGCTCTACGCTTTCGCTTCCGAAGACGGCAAACACTGGCGGAAAATCAAGGACGAACCCGTCATAACCAAAGGCGCCTTCGACTCGCAAAACCTGGCGTTCTACGATGTCACTAGAAAACAGTACTTCTCGTACTCCAGATTGTTCAGCAAAGGTGTCCGTGCCATCCAATGGAGCGTCTCAAAGGATTTCCTGGAATGGACCGATCCCGTCGAACTTGAATATGGCGCCGATACCCCCTTGGAGCATCTCTACACCAACGGCATACACCCGTACGTCAGAAAACCCGATATCTTTATCGGATTCCCAAAGAGGTTCGTGCCAAACCGAACCACGGAATACGATCATTCTGGTGGAGGCGGACTCCCTGGATTGTCAGATTGCCTCTTCATGACATCCAGGGACGGAAAGGTTTTCTCGCGCTTCGCTGAAGCCATCATCAGGCCAGGACTGCAGCACGACAGGTGGATCAACAGAAACAATATGGCTGCCTGCGGAAGCGTCATCACACAATCGGATATCCCAGGGAATCCACCCGAAATCTCAATCTACACAACAGAAGCATACTATACGGAACATCCAAACCGACTCCGCAGGCATACGTTCAGGCTTGATGGATTCGCCAGCGTGAAAGCGCCCGCGACCGGAGGCACAATCCTCACAAAACCCTTCACCTTCGCCAAAACAGAACGCCCTGAACCAGCGCCGGAAGGTGTCCTGAAGGTCGGAGTCGTCAAACAAGCGGACGGTTCACGACGCCTCAAGGTCACGACTCCATACACCGTGGTCGTACCCGGAACGGAATCCCTGGGCAAGGCAGTGACCTTCGCCATCACCGCCGACCACTTGCAACGAAGCGCAAGGATGAGGTTGTTCTCATCCTACGGAGGTGGACCAAACACGCCCGGCGAACGGAAATTCATCCTGGACATGACCGTCGGGCAAACCTCGAAAGATCCGGTTCTCAGAATGTGGTACGATGGAGTCGAAATCGGAATCGCAAGCGAAGAATTCCCTGATTGGGCAAAGACGACATTGTCCAAGATCGCCATTGTAGGAACCTACGACGACGGCATCCTGTCCTTGTACGTCAACGGGAAGCGGGTCGCACAAGCAGGCGAACGCGGAAAAGGCCCCTTGCTCCTACCGGTCGGAGCGCCGAGATTCGGCGAAGACTACCCGCCAACATCGCAAATCAACGAACCCTTCCTCGGCGAAGTGATCGATTTCGCAGTCATTGACAGATTGTTGTCGGAAGCAGAAATCGAAAGGGCCAGCAAGGAAGGACTGAAAACCGTCATCAACACCCAAACAGACAAAGGCGCTTTCTTCGATATGTCCGGGCCAAACGACATGACAATCGCCAACAGGCTCGGTGGTGAGGGCATCACATTCGGAAACCAATTCTGGGGAAGCACAATGCTCCTCGTAAATGCCTCAACCTCCGTTGCGGGACACGTCAAATGCGAAATTCAAGACGCCAATGGAGTGCCAATACCTGGATTTACACTGAAGGACTCAATCCCAAGGTATGGAGACGATATCGACCTGATCCTTGCCTGGCAAAGCAACGTCGAAGTCTCGGAACTCGCAGGAAAACCGATAAGGCTACTCTTCGAACTCAAGGACGCAGACATCTTCGCCTTCAGATTCGGACAACCTGAACAGCTCCTAAGGTAATCCTACTCTTCAACCTAAAAAAGCAGTTGACTCCATGATGCCAATAGTTTTCATGACGCCATGGAGTCAACTGCTTTTTTTAGGTTTATAGGATGATGTCCTCCACGTAAGTTCGTAGGCAAAAAAAGCCGGCTCTGCAAACCTTAATATCGCAAAACCGGCAATACAAATTAGCTTTTGAGTTGACTTCGATCTCAACACGTCAAAAAGACGTCGCGAAGCTGATCGGCATCGTCCAAATCAAGCAAGGAATCCAAGTCGGCTTCCTGAAACAAAAATGTCGCGAGGGAAGACAGGTGGCGCAAGTACAGACCAGTCCCGGTCAATGGAGATATCGTCAAGACAATCAACTTCTGCTTTCTCGACGAATCGTCATCCAAAGAGCAACGGGCTATTGACGTGATCAGGCGCTTGCACGAAGACGACTTGCAGTGGGGCAATGCAAAACGATCGTCGTGGCAACTCGTTATCTTCTTCTCCCTGGACAGCAAATCATCCAGGCAAGACGACGGTGAGCTCACATAGCCGTGATCGGCCATGTTCGCAACCATCAACTCCAATGCGTCGAAATAAGTCGATGCATTCAACTCGGGCAAAACCACTTCCGCGGGTATGATATTCTGCCGGATCTCGTTAACACCATACATGCGATCAATAAGGGATCCCTCATGACCGCCAATGACCGCATGTGACGACTCCATGGGCATGGACATGCAAGACATAGACAATACTCCCTTTTTCCTTGACAAACCAGAACGCGCACAACACTTGACACTCAAATGAGGCAATGAACAATCCGTCACTCAGCAACGGGGTCCGGCACGACAGGGAATCTGGCGCTTGTATGGCGCATTAGCTCCGCGACTCTCTACAATAATGATGCGGCCGAAACTAAATACACCGAGCAAACTCGAGGGCAAACCAATAAAACAGTCTGACAATATCTGACGACTGAAACCACCACCATGACGAGACACAGAACCGCGGCAAGCATACGAACGATCGAGTGCTTCCAGCAACTCCCCATGACTTGAAGACGGAGGAGGCAATACTTGAGTAACCTCCCATGAACCTTGAATAGATGGCTGAAACTCAAAGGAATCACCCGGAATCAACGCAAAATCAGGACGCTCGGGTAAAGCCTGAAATAATATCAGGCAAAACAAGGCAAGAGCACAATAAGCTGTGCTGAGTACAAATGACTGCTGCCTAAGTAGTTTTTCCATCTATTCGCTGCCTCTTGATTAAGACACTTAAAAAAATATAACATAAATCTACAACTTGTCAAGCCTGAAAATGACTTTTTACTTGTTTTTTACAACTGTTTTCTAAAATCATTCAAACAGAATCAAACGAAAGAAGCCGATGCATATATTTTGCACAAGGAATCCGACTTGTCATCATGATTTGGCAAATATTTTTGAAACGACTTCGGATGAAAATGCACCCTACTTTGTTGAATTTTCCCTTAAATCCGCGAAATTTTTCGAGTGCAAATAAGGCTTTAGAAGTCGTTCAAAAAATTAAGCAACAGTTCAGAAGTTGTTTTGGGCTGCTTTTCCTCTCTTGATTCATCTCGATTTCGGGATATAGTCTTTAGGTGTTTTGAGTTCAAGGTACAAACCATTTCTCGAGGTATGCGAATGAAAACCCTGCTCTTGGTTGCCGCCCTGGTTGTCACGTCATTGTCATTAAGGAGCGAAGAAATGTATCGTCAATTCCAACCGGAAACCACAACTCGAAAATTGGAAAGCACAGAATGGTCAATCGCCTATAGTTTCGACAGCAACAACACCACCAAGCCAAGAATCCTGACCATCGGAGACTCGATCTGCAACGGAAACCATGGATTGCTCAGAAACAAACTCGCCGAAAAATTCACCTTTTCATTCTGGGCAACCTCGAAGTGCGTCACGGACAAGCTGTTCTTCAAGGAATTGGATCTGGTCCTCGACGCCAATCCCGCATCGGTCATCGTCTTCAACAACGGGCTGCACTCCCTCGGAACCAATCGGGACGAGTGGAAATTCGCTTTCGCCCAAGCGCTCAAATTCATCAAGGCGAAGAAGCCACAAGCCAAGTTGATCGTCCTGGAAAGCACGCCCGTCGCAAACCAGGCAAACAACGAAAAGGTCATGGAAATCAACAAGCTAACCAACCAAATCTCCAAGCAGGAAGCCGTACCAGTCATCCCATTCTTCGACGTCGTCACCGCATTGGGACCGGACAACCTCTGGTCGGACGGCGTCCATTTCACCGAACAAGCAAGACAGAAAATGACCGACTACCTGGCAAACAGCCTCCTTAAGTAGTTTACAACATCACCCCAATCCCACATAGGAATCCAACCATGAAAAACCTCCTGCTTGCCATTTCCCTGACTTCCATTGCCCTCTGCGCCCAAGCCCTTGAAAAGGCAGCTCTCGAGGAACTGGGTTTGCCAGCCAGCCTGAAAGACAAGATGCAAACCATCCTCGAATGCACACCACCCGAACAACCCATACTCACAACGAGATTCACCAAGCTCAAGGCGACGGCACTGAACCAAAACCTACTGCTGCTCAATCTTGAATTCGCTCAAAAACCCGACTTCAACACAAGCAGCCTTATCATTTACCTTGACATCGACGACAACTTGGACACGGGCAGAAAGGACAAATACCACACCGGAGTCGATATCATGCTCGTTTTCTCAGGATCGGACCTCTACCTCAGGGAGGTCAACGTAGACGGAAAAGTCACTCCCCCAAAAGTCGCACTCTCAGTCCAGCAAAACAACATCGCAATCCTACTGAGCGCCAACTTCAAGTGCCTTGACAACCAGCTTAATTTCCAATGCCGGCTCCTCGCCGAAAACAAGACCAATCACACCAAAATACTCGCGCAAGCCTCGGATAAAATTTCAGTAAAACTCCCAATCCTGCCTGGCATTGACACTACCAAGCTCAAGTTGGATAGATCCGCCAGCCTCATCCCGCTCTCCTACTACGGATTCTACAATGAGAAAATCGCCCTGCTCCCACTGGAAAACAAAGGATTGAAAGCAAGCCAAGTCATCCCAAAAGGCGAACCGTTCAAGCATGGAAGACCAACGCCAATACTTAAATTCATGCCTGATGACAATCTCAAAAAATCAGCGCAAGCAACAACTATCCCCATCGTGCTCAGGGAAGAAGCAGGAATCCCAAGAACACAAGCACCGGTCAGCTTCGGATTCCCTACGCCAAAAGCACAACTCTTCTCAACAACCCAAATCAAACTGATCGACGAATCCGGCTCGCAAATCCAAAGCCAGACCGACATCATGAACCGCTGGGACGATGGAAGCATCAGGTGGACCAACATCAAGGCGGCCTTCGACTTCAAGCCAAACCAAACCAGAACCGTAACGATCAGAATCGGAGAGGACAACACGCAACCACAAAAATCAAACCTGCTCGTCAAACAAGAAAATGGCATCATCAACATCAGCACGGGGAAACTTGATGCTGCCATCAACACAAATGCATTCAGCTTCGCAACCTTGACCGCAAAAGGCAAGCAGCCACTCGAATTGATCGCAATCCTAAAGGACGAACAAGGAAAGCTGCACTCGACACAAAACCTCAAGCCGGAATCAGTCAGAGTCGAATCGACAGAACCGCAAAAGGCAACGATCAGAATCCAAGGGAACTACGCCGATCAAGAGGGTTCGCCGCTATTCACCTACATCGCCAGATTGAGCTTCTTCGCTGATTCGCCGCTCCTCGACCTAGAATGGACGACCATCAACACTGCCCTCGCAAACGAATTTACAGATGTTACCTCGCTCGAACTCAAGCTCAACATCAAAGATGCAACCGATTTGACCGTCGCAAAAAATACAA
>JAGVUR010000116.1 GCA_019136135.1 Verrucomicrobiota bacterium | reverse complement strand
CTTTGCGATGTTCTTGAGAGCGTCGTTGGAGGCAAGGGCGATGACTTTTTCCAGCGCCTCCCGCGCGACGGGGGAGACGATTCCGCGGTCCCTGTTGTCCTTGGGGCAGGCGATGGCGACTGCTGCCGCAGCGGCTTCCTGGGCGGTATTGGGGTTGTCAAATGCGGGGATGACAATTTCCATCAGGGCGACGTCGCACCTGACTGATGAGACTGCTCCGAGCACGAGTTTCTTTTCATCGTCGTTGGTGGCGAGTTTCAAGCCTTCCTTGAGTTGCGCGACGATATCGTTTGTGGTTCTGCTAGCTGGAGCCTGTATTGCCGCAAGCCTGACGAATCCCCTGTATGCCAAAGCCCTATGGAGTTCGTTGTCCTTTTGCCTAGCCAGCTTGTCTAGTTCATTGATTGCGTTTCTGTTCGGCCAATCGGAGAGTGCCCTGACGGCAGCTGTCTTGACATTCTGGTCATTGTCTGCGAGGGCTGCGACTACGGCATTCAATGCTGGATCTGTGCCGATTTTGGACATTGTTTGGAGGAGGGTAGCCTTGCCTTCCGCGGTGGCCTTGCCCATTCCTTCAACGAGTATCTGCGCTGCTTTTTCATCGTTTTTGGCAAGGATGCTGAGTACGTTTTGGAGTCCTCTTCTATCAGCGGCACTCTCGGTTGCAAGCATGAAGTCCAGGAGTTTTTGCGTGTCGTCCGGTGTTGCGATGGTTTCGAGGGCCTTGATTGCAGCCTTTCGCATGTTGTCATCGCCTTGCAGCATGTCGATGACGGCGTTGTTTTGCTTTGTTGCCTTTCTGAGCGCCAGGAGTTCAACCAATGCGACCTTGGCATCTGGCGTCGCCTTTGGGATTGCCGCAGAAACGGTCTGGTCGAAGTTGGCGGTTTGTTGCCATCTGAGGGCGTTCTTGAAGATATTCACATCATCGTCTTTGGCGGCTGCCAGTTTGGCGACCAGGACTGTGACTGCGTTTTCTGCTCCGAATGCGGGAAGCGTCTCCGCGGCCGCGGCTCGGACTGCGGGATCGGCATGGTCAAGGGCGCCGGTCACGAAGGGGAGGGCGCTCTTGTCGGCGGCGATGCCGAGCATGGAGACGATTGCTGCGGTGACGGCAGGGTCGGCTTGGTTGGCTGTGGCGATCGCCTTGGGAACCACGACGGCTTGAGGAGCCTTGCTCAACAGGCGAAGCATCGCCTCGCGGCGGACATAGTCGCCCTTGACGGCTTCGTCCAGGATCGTCTGGACGGTGGCTTCCGGACCCTGGGCGTCAAGCAACGCGGTCAAGGATGCCTCGCTGACTTCCGTATCATTGAATTTCTTGGCGACTTCAATCGCTTGCGCCTTGTCCTTGATATTGGCGACGAGGATTGAGAGGGCGCCTCTGGCAGCAGCCTTCTGGTAGTTGCTGGTGGCGGTCTTGAGTGTTTCGGCCATCATGTCGGCGGCGGGCGCATGCCCCAGGTGCGCGAGTGCGGAATAGACGATCGCTTGCTGGTGCGGCTTTGCGGCGGGGAGCATCTTCATCAGGATGGGAGCCGCCTGTGGATCCCTGTTCTTGTTGAAGGCTGGGGCGTATTCCAGTGCGACTTCCGGCGTTGCGTCGTTTGCGGCGTCCCTCAGTGCCTTTTGTGCATTTTCCGAATTGATTTGCGCCAGCGTGTTGATCGCATAGGTACGGAGGTTGTCAACCTTGAGAGCAGGTACGATTGCCGGGACTTGCGCGTCGCCGCCGCACCATTCGAGTTGCTTGATGACGATTGCCTTTGCGACATTGTCCTTTGCTGCCGGAAGTGCATTCGCCAACGCTTCCGCCAGTGCTTCCCGTGCCTTTTCTTCCCCTGGGTTTGTAGCCTTTTGCGTCAGGGCTTCCAGGGCGAATTCTGCCGCCACGTTGTTCGGTCCGTTTGCTTCGGAGAGGTTTGCGACAAGTTGGTTGACTCCCTCTTGTCCGAGTTTCTGCAGTTCGATGACGATTCTCTTGCCGTCCTGCGGATTCGTCCAATTGAGTTGTGTTGCCAGATCCATTGCATTTTGCGCGGTCAAGGCAAGCGATGCTATTGCTGCCAAAGTAGCTATCATGGACTTCATATTTTACCTCTATTTTATAGTTGATTGTGTTTGGAAGGTCCTTTCCTGCGATGGAATTACATCAAGCTCCAAGGCGTCCTCATCGGCTGGTCAGCCAAGCGGTTTGCCTCTGGATCGTTGATGAATCTCATGGTTTCCGGATCGAAATGGAGCTTTCTTCCTGTTCTTATGGCGATGTTTGCCAGGTGAACCAGGATGTTGGACCTGTTTCCATTGAGTTCATTGAGGCCGAATTTCTGTCTTGTTCTGATGGAGACGTTGAAGTCCTTGATTTGCGGCGGCATTTCCGGGAGGTATTTGACTTGATCTGCCAGTTCCGGGGGATCGGTTCTGAAGCCCTGGTAGACTTTGCCGAGCGGTCCTTCGATGTAGGGCTTGCCCTTGGTTTCCTGTTCGCCCCATTCGCAGGATTCGAGGATGATCTTGCAACCATCAGCGTATTTCATGTAGACTTGTCCCCAGATGCCAACCGCATCCGGGTGCTGTGGCCATGGAGCGGTGGCTTCGATTTCGACGGGACTCGTGTCGTCTTTTCCGAGCATGTACTGGACTGGGTCGAGGTAGTGCTGTCCCATATCTCCAAGCCCGCCGCCATCGTAGTCCCAATAGCCTCTGAATGACCCCGAGGTACGGTGGTCGGTATAGGGTTTCCATGGCGCCGGTCCCAGCCAGAGGTCGTAGTTGAGATCGTCCGGAACGGGTTGCGGCGCTTCGCCGACGCGTCCCATCCACATGGATGCCTTCCAGTGGAAGCCCGTGTGCTGGGAGATTCTGACGGTGAGCGGCCAGCCCAGGAGTCCGGAACGGACGAGCCTGGCCAGGGGATCGACGGGGGTGCCGAGTCCATAGAAACCACCATAGAGTCGGAACCAGGTGTTGAGCCTGAAGACCCTTCCATTTCTGCGAACGGCTTCCGCGATGCTTTGACCTTCCGCGATGGTCCTGGTCATCGGCTTTTCCGCCCAGACGTCGCAGCCTGCGTTCAGTGCATAGATGTTCTGGAGCGCGTGCCAGTGTGGCGGGGTGACAACGCGGACCACGTCAATGGATTCGGAATCGATCATTTCCCTGAAATCCATGTATGGCTTGCAGGGATGTCCTGCTTTGATCGCGCGTTGCGCGGAGGCCTCTCGGCGTGATTTCCTGACGTCGCAGACGGCTACGAGCTTCGCCTGCGGATCGCCGAGAACTTGGCCGATGTGTCCTTGTCCCATGCCTCCAACGCCGATGATTGCGTGGTTGATCTTGTCATTGGCGCCTGGGCGTCCGGGTTTTGCAAGCACGCTGTTGGGAATGATGGTGAAACCCGCGCCCGCAAGTGCGCTCTTTGCCAGAAAGTCTCGACGGTTCATTGCTGCCATTGCTTTTCTCCTCTGGTTGCGTTTGGGATATGTGATTAGATATGAAAAAAATCAAGCTTCGTAGAATGCCTTGTATGCCTTGTATGCCATGTAGACGTCAAGCTTTCCTGCGGTTTCCATTGGCGCATGCATGGAGAACAAGCCGACTCCGCAGTCGATGACGTTCATTCCGTACCTGGCCAGATAGAGTGCGATCGTTCCGCCGCCGCCCACGTCGACCTTGCCCAATTCGCCCATTTGCCAGATTACTTTGTTGTCGTTGAAGATTTTCCTGACTTGGGAAACGAATTCTGCCGAGGCGTCCGAGGATCCTCCCTTTCCGCGTGAACCCGTGTACTTGATCAGTGCGACTCCGCAATTGATCTTGGGCATGTTGTTAGGCGAGGAGACGTCTCCAAAGGCGGGGTCGTGGAGTGCGCAAACGTCAGCGGATAGCATGTTTGAACGTTCGAGTGCTCTTCTGACCTGCAGGTCGGAGTAGGTGTCTTGAGTTAGGTTGACGAGTTCTGCGACTGTATTTTCCATGAATGTGGAATCCATGCCAGTTTGTCCGTAGGAGCCGATTTCCTCCTTGTCGCAGATCACTGCCGCCCTGGTACGTTTCGGTGTGCCCTTGGCATCGAACATGGCCTTGATTGTCGCGAACGCGCAGACTCTGTCATCGTGTCCGTATCCGAGGATCATCGACTTGTCAAGTCCCAGGTGCCTTGCTGGTCCCGCAGGTACGATTTCCAGTTCTGCCGAGGCGAAGTCCTCTTCTTCGATTCCGTACTTTTCCTTGAGCATGAGCAGGATCCGGAGTTTTGTTTTTTCGCCGATGTCCTTTTCATCCTTCGCTTTGTCAACGGGTCTCGAAGCGATCAGCACATTGAGTGCGTCCCCCTG
>JAGVUR010000150.1 GCA_019136135.1 Verrucomicrobiota bacterium | reverse complement strand
CATGTAACGGAATGACACTCCCGCGATTCCCCATGGCTGGCTGCCGCGGGAAACCGACGCCACCGTAAATCCTTTTTCAGAAGATTGCAAATTCAACATTGGTTTTCCCCCCAGACCCCCCTTTCCGATTTGCATTCCGCAATTCCTCCCCCCACAGCTCCGACGAGTTAGTTCCCATTCTCGCCGTGGGGGGAATTGCGGGGAATGCAAATAACATATAATGCATGTCACATGCCTTTTTATGGCGTGTTTTGGAGGAAATGGGACTGGGACTGGGACACATGAGACTTATGGGACGAATGAGACCCATGGGACTGGGACATGGGGCTGGGACATGGGACGTAGACGTTGGGTTTTATGGGCGTGGAGGTTCCGGGACTGGACGGGGTCAGACGGGGTCGGACGGCCCCTCCTTCAGCCTTCAGTGTTTATCGCCGTTTTGTCTTTTCTGCGACGGTCAGGCAGAATGTGTCGATGGCAAGTCTTTCGTCCACATTTGCCTTGATGCATCTGACGAGTTCTTCGGCCTGTATGATGTCCTCGTCCGCCTCTTGCGGGTTAGGGGGGGTGGCGATGATTGCTGCTTGGGCGTCAAGCATGTCTTGTTGTGGGAGGAGTTGCGGTTGGACTCCGGTGGCGATCAGGTATCGTTGTAGGAACCAGGCTTGCAGAGCGTCGAGCATCGTTTCTCGGAGCCTGACGTATTCGGCTTCGACTCGGGCGGTTTGTTCCTCTTCCAATTGTTTTTTTATCTTTGGATCATCGACGCCATCCCATCTTCGGTCTATCATTTTCTCGGCTGTCGCCTCTGCGTCCTTGCGCAATTCCGCGAGCATTTGTGTTAATTCCGCGCTTGCCTTCATTGCGATCGCGGCTCCTGCTTGTCTCTTCAGTTTTTGCAAGATATTGAAGAGCCCCTTGTCATGTGCGATTTGATAGTCTTGCTTGTTCCTGAGCAATGAGATCGTTTGGCACCTGGACCTGATTGTCGGGAGGAGTTTTCTGGCATTGACCGTGAGGAGAAGGAGCATTGTGTTTTTCGGCGGTTCCTCGAGTGTTTTGAGGAACGCGTTTTGCGCTTCGTCTCCGAGGCATTCTGCCTCGACAATCACTCCGATTTTCATCAATCCCGGCATTGCGGCAAGGCTGAGGTCGTGCTCGAATTGCCTCATTGACTCGACGGTGATCATCCTTGACTTCGATTGCGGTCTGAGGACGATGTATTCAGGGTAGGTGTCCTGCTTGAAGAGCTTGCAGGCCTTGCATTTTTTGCAGGGGTTGCCGTCAGGTGAGTTTCCTGTACAAGCGGCAGTCGTTGCCCAGGCTTTGGCGAATTGTTCGAGGAATTGGGGATTGTCGCCGAGAAACAGGTATGCCTGTCCGGTCCGTCGATTGAGTTTGGCTTGTCTGAGTCTTTGGGTTAGACGTGGGAATTCATCGCTGAAATCAGACAATTGCATTGTACACCTCCCACCAGAGGTCTGCCGCGATGATTTCGATGGGCCGGCTGGCGTCGATGACCTTGACACGTCCGGGGTTGTTTTCCGCGATATCGAGGAATCCGTATCTGACTGCTGTGTGGAATGCCCTGTTTTCTGCTTCGAATCTGTCGTTTGCGTGTTCTTTTCCTTCCGCTCTTTTTTTGGTGCGTTGGAGGCTGGTTTCAACATCGATATCCAGGACGAAAGTCAAGTCAGGCCATCGTTTTCCAAGGGAGAAGTCATGGAGTTGCTGGATAAAGTTAGAATTGAGTTTCCGTGCGTAGCCTTGGTAGGCTGTCGTTGAGTCGACGAATCTGTCGCACAGGACGATGCCGCCTCTTTTGAGGCATGGGAGGATCAGTCTTCTGACATGCTGTGCCCTGCTTGCCCCGAAGAGCAGGAGTTCGGCTTCGTCGCAGATGTCCTCTTCGTCGAATTTGAGCAGGAGTTCTCTGATCTTTTCACAGAGCGGGGTTCCTCCTGGTTCTCTTGTGACGACGACTTCGTACTCCAGTGAGGACAATTGTTCTGCCAGGAGTTTGATTTGCGTTGTTTTTCCGGAGCCTTCTGGTCCTTCGAAGGTAATTAACAGACCGTTTTCGATTTTCTTGTTAGCCATAGATATCCGCCTTGGTTTATGAACTGCACGCCATTTTGTGAAATATACCTTGCTTGTACCTTTCAGTCAAAGTTTAATGGCAGGGATTTTTTGTTTGGCATACCTTGACAAAATGGAAAGAGGGGCGAATTTTTGAGTAGTGTTTTGAGCACGTTCGGTTTTTGTCAAAAACAAGGAGTTATGAGATGTTGACTCAGCGTTTAGTCGGTGCCTTGGATGAAACAGGTCATGGTTGCGTGATATCTCAGCCCATGCCGGAATTGAAAGCTGGTTGTGTATTGGTCAAGGTCCATGCCTCATTGATCAGCCCTGGGACTGAATTGTCCGGTGCGAAGACGGCTCGTCGCGAGGGGCGGAGCGAACCGGGCAAGGCCCGTGCGTTTGGATATCAGAATTCCGGCGAAGTGATTGGTGTTGGCGACGGCGTGGTTGAGTTCAAGGTTGGCGATCGAGTTTCATGCATGGGCGCGGGATATGCGCAACATGCGAATTACGTGGTCGTGCCCCAGCGCCTGTGCTGCAAGATGCCTGATGAATTGTCGTGGGAGGAGGGCGCCTACGTTCACTTGGGAGTTACGGCGTTGCAGGCCATTCGGCGGACTGCTCCTGAGATTGGCGAGAACTTGCTGGTTGTGGGGATGGGATTGGTCGGCCAGCTCTCCGGCCGCCTGGCGCAATTGAGCGGGAATTTCGTTATGGGATGGGACCTGTGCGATTTTCGCTTGAAGACGGCGACGGCTTGGGGGATCGATGGGGTGCTCAATCCCAGCTCGGTCGAGGATCCGGGCTCTGCATGCAAAGAATTTACCCGAGGATTCGGGTTTGACAGCGCGATCATGGCATTTGGCGGAGATGGGACGAAAAGCCTTCAATCCGTTGTCAAGGTCATGAAGCTGTCGCCAGATACCCATAGGATGGGGCGAATCACGCTGGTAGGAGGCTTGACGACGATGTGCGGATGGGGCGCTGGGTTGGGCAACTTGGATTTGCGATGCAGCGCCAGAACAGGTCCGGGATACCATGATGACGCCTGGGAACTCGGACAGGCGGATTATCCGCCCGTCTTCGTACGATGGGATACCCGATCCAATATGCAACTTGTCATGAGGTTCATCGCCGAGGGAAAACTGACGGTCGAAAACCTGACAACCCATCGCGTGCCACTGCGAGATATCGACCAGGTGGTCACGGCGCATATTGAGAATCCCGATGCGACGCTCGGAACCATACTCCTCTATGAGTGATGAGTAAGTAAAAACTCCCAGTAGGGCTTAGCATATCCAGTTTTGTATTGTTTGCTTGATGGCTGGGCTGTTGGATTTTGCGATAAGCTCGGGTGCGATGTCCCGCCGTTGCCGGGCTGAAAGTTGTTGTCCGAGCGCGGCGGCGGCGTTGCGCTTGATCACTGTCGTTCCGGCGTGGTTAAGGGCCGTGTTCTTGATGATTCTTGCGAGTTCTGCGGTCGGGATGTTGAGGATTTGCATGGGGTCGACTCGGAGCGGGGCTTGGCTTATTGTGCTTGGGCATGCTGCGGTGCATTTTCCGCATCCGAAGAGAGTTGTTCCGAGCAGCTTTTGCTGGTTCCAGTCGAGTGGACCCCTCAGTTCATTTGCGATGTAGGCTCTGCATCGTCTGACCCTGAATGGTGAATTAGGCTGGAAGGCTTTTGTTGGGCAAGCGATTGCGCATCGTCCGCAGTTAGGGCAATTTTCAGGAGCTTGTTTGATGCGTTGCGGCAGGTCCAGGCTTGTGAACATCACTGCGATGTGCGCTGAGCAGCCGAGTTCCTGGTCGTAGAGGAGGGAGTTCAAGGCATTCGAGCCAAGCCCTGCGCAGAGTGCAAGGGCTTTTTCGGGGACTGGGCCCGTATCGACATTCGGCTCGAATTGCGCATCGCCACATTGATTGACCAGAGTTGTCTTGAGGTCTTCAAGGAGATTCAGTCCAGTTGTGTGGTAGTCTTCGTTGAGTGCATAGGGTGCGATTTCGGCGTATGGTTCACCGGGTTTTGGAGTTGGGAGATTCATCAGGGGCGATTGGATTTTCCGTGGCTGGAATGTAGCGACGATGATCGATTTCACCCAAGGTCTTTGGAAGCATGGGTCGATCAGGAGATCCCGTCGCTGGTCGATATAGTTGATCGCGCCTTGGTTGACGTTGAGCCAAGCGTCGAGTTCGGTTTCCAATCGTGTTGTCCTGATTCTTTCAGGTTTAAGGCATGCGATCTTGTGGAAGCCTGAGTTGGATTGGATTTCATTCCAATCGAGGCAATTTACGGTCTTCTCGGTCATTGTTTCGTACGGAGCGTTGTGGAGCAGAGTATTAAGCCGATCGCCGAGACGGAAGCGAATGCGAATGGGCATACCATCAGCAGCGACTTGAGATTGATGTTGAAGGATTGGATTGTGGCTCCGATCGCCGTTGAGGCAGCCGTGGTCAGGACTCCTGCGCCAATGATCACGAATGAGAGGAACATTCCGAACCATTTTGGGTTGAGTTTGGCGAGGATCGCCAAGAAAGCCGGGTATTCGCAAGCCCAAAGGAGTGCGCCTGCGAGGTAGCAGTATGCGGTTGCGCGTCCACCGATGGTCAGTGCGGCGACCATGAGGACACATCCTGCGGCTCCAGGGAGGACAAGGAAAGTCCGTTGGAGCGTGTTTTCGGGCAGAATTGCCAAGATTGACCTGGAGATGACGTATGCGAGAGAGTAGAGGGCGAGGATGTGTCCTGGCTTGAGGGTACCGAGGTCTTCGTTTTCCCAAACGCGAGGGAGCCAGAGCATCAGCAGGTTGTCAGCCGTCGCATGCAGGATCATTGCCGCTAGGCATAGGTACATCGGGAGCGAAGGCTTGGTGTCGATGCTTTCGGAATCAAGTTTTGAGCTTGGGCCTATGGGGGCATAATGTTTTCGTTTTGCGATGAGCGCAAGTGCGAGCAGGGTTGCGGAGAGCAGGATCGAGATGATGACCTGCGGAACGTGGAAGGCAATAGGGAAGGGGATTCTGGGCGAACTGACGAGGATTTCCGCGATGTTCGAAAATGCGGCTGAGAAGCAGCTGATGACGACCATGGTGAGTGTCAGCACTCGTCTCCGTGAATCAGGGAAGAGGGTTACGAGCGCGCTTTGTGCGATGACGCTCATGCCTTGCCAGAGCGCTCCGCAGCAGGCAAGCCCGATGAGGAGCGGGACGAACGTTCGCGTAAAGTACAGGGCCAGATAGGTCAAGGCGAGACCGGCGATCGGGAACCATGCCAAATCGTTGTTTTTTTGACGTCTGGTCATCCAGCCTGCGATCAGCGATCCCACGGCGCCAGGTATCAGCGCAATGCTCATCAGCAGGCCGTATTGGGCTTCAGTCAGTTGGAGGTAGTCCTTGAGTGTGCTTCTGAAAACTGGAAGCGTCGTGGTTGCATAGCAGCCCAAAGCGCAGGCCAGCATGAGCAGCGAGGCGGTAATGTGGTGTCTCTTCATTGATTTTTGGGCGGAATTGAAACAGGCTGGCGTCGCCTGTCGAAAGGCGTTTCGCCAGCCTGGGTTTTAGGTTAGAAAGGCTGTCAGTATGCGAGGTCATCCAAAGTATGTCCGCAAGCTTTGAGGATGTCTTCGCAATAGACCTTTTTTCCGCCGAGTCTTGCGGAGATGAGCAGGGCTTCCGTGAGGAGTGCGACTCTTGTTCCAAAGATGAACGAGACTTGGTTCTTGGTGCCTTTTTTCTTGAGCAGCTTGACGAAGTTGTCACAGGGCGAGACGGGGTATGCCTTTGGTCTTGCGAGTGCTTCTTCGTAGTACTTGTTTTCGGCCTTGTCGTAGTGGATCAGGCTGTCGCCGCGGAAGGTGATCGTTCCCTTTTCGCCGACGATTCGCACGTCATCGACGAATCCGCCTGGTATGTCGGAGAGGATGATCAGGCGTCCGCAGATATTGTTTGTCAGTTCGACATGGAACATTCCGTTTGCTTCCACGTCAAGTTTTCTGGTGTGGTAGTAATTGTCGATGAATCCTTCGGCTGCGACCGGGAGTTCCCCAAGCATCCACAGGATAATGTCTTGGTAGTGCGAACCCGAGTCGTTGATTTGGCCGCCGCCGGAGAATTCCGGCATTCCTCTCCAGTTTGGTCCGCTCCAATCCTGCGCCATATAGACAAAGAAGTTGGTGACTTTTCCGATCACTCCCTTTTGGATCATTTCACGCGCCTTGATGTACTTGAGTTCATAGTGGCGTTGGTAGTGGATGATTCCGACCTTCTTTTGCTTGTCGCAGAGCCTGGTGATTTCCAAGGCGTTTTTTGCTCCGCAGACCATCGGCTTTTCGATGATGACGTGCTTTCCTTTTTGGAGAGCGTACTTGACATGGTCGTAGTGCGGGATGTGGGGGGTGAAGATGCCGACTGCATCGAGGTCGTTTTCATCGATGAGTTTTTTGTAGTCTTCCGGTCCTGTGTATCTGACGAAGTCATCATATCCGATGACCTTGGCCAGATTGTCGAGTCTTGGGGGATTGATATCGACAGCTGCTACGACCTTGAGTCCGAGTTCATGAGCTGCGAGCTGGCGAATGCGGTCTGTGCCTGCGCCACCACAACCGATGGCACCAAAACGAATCGGGGCGGAATTAGCCATTTTGCATTGTACTCCTAGATTGTGACCTTTGACCAGTTTTTTTGCCATACGTTATGGCAGAAATCCAATAGTTACATTATTTTAATAAGAATTTACTAGTTTGCCAACAATTACATGTTAATTTTATCGACATTTGCGTATTTTATTTTAGATGAAGCGGAAAAGCCAAGAAATACGAGATTTAGCAAGGGGTTGTTTCAAGCGGGACGACCTACGTGGATTGTGGCCAGAGGCGTTCAACTGCGAGGTCAGTCGCCTGGTTGGTCAGGCGATGTGCGAGCGCTTGCGCAGCATCGGCAACGAGCCTGTACGGATTGTGCTTGGTCGCGATGCCCGGACCGGGTCGCTGGATTTGCAGACTGCGTTTGCCCGTGGAATTGAGGCTGCGGGCGGGAGTGCGGTTTCGATCGGGCTATGTTCGACGGAACAGGTCTACTATTCATGTGGCCGCCACCCCGAGCTGTATTCCGGTGGCGCGATGATCACGGCATCCCACAATCCGCCTACGTACAATGGGGTGAAGATGCTTCATTCCGGGGCGATTCCTTTTTCGTCCGAGGATTTGAATTGGATCCGTGAGCGTGTCTTGGAGTTGCTGGAACCGTTGGAGGATGTCAGTACGGGGGATCAGTTTGCGTCTCACATGCTGTCGTTGGCCGGGGCGGAGGGCTTTACCGTGCCTGCGGATGGGGTTAAGGTTGTTGTCTTGTGCGGGCATGGGGTTGGCGGCGTTGCGTACGCTCCGATCGACCGTCGGTTGTGTCAGTTGGGGATTGAGTCGATCGTCCTTGAAGGCGAACCTGATGGTAGTTTCCCGCATGGTGTTCCGAATCCTTTGTTGCCTGCTTTCAACAAAAGACTTGGCGAGGCGGTTTTGAAGCACGGTGCGGATTTGGGAATTGGTTTTGATGGCGATGCGGACCGGGCTGGATTTGTTGACCAGGAGGGTCGTGTCATTGAGGCGTCTCATATTTTGGCTCTTGTTGCCGGCAGGAAGTTGTCCACCAGTGTAGTTTCTCGTCCAGTTGTGATGCGCAACCTATGCAGTTCCCAGTTGCTGTGTCATATTTATGATCAGGATAGCGGCGTTGAGTTGGTTGACGCTCCGGTTGGGCACGCCCAAATCAAGCGCTTGATGCGTCACGATCGATTTAGCGATCGTGTTGTCTTTGCGGGCGAGCATTCGGGGCATTACTTCCATCCTGACTTTTACTCTTCGGATTCCGGGATCTTGACTGCGTTGCATATGCTTGGATTGGTTTGCGAGTTGAAGTCATCCGGGAGCAGCTTGTTTGAAGCGCTTTCGGATTGGCGCGAACGCTATCATTGGAGTGGGGAGTTGAATTTTGACATGCCTGATCGTGCTTCGTTGTTGGCTTCGATGAAGACGATATGCGGTCGCTATGAAGGCGCGATGGCGCGTGACGAGATAAGGATCGATCCGGAGTTGGGTTTGCTCCGTTGCCTTCGTTCGGTTTCGGGTAGCGAGTACGATCCAAGCACGATGGCTGCTCCGGACTTGAAGCTGGTCTCTGAAGACGGGGCGAGTGGATGGTGGTTTGTTCTTCGTCCGTCGGGGAACGAGCCGAAATTGCGTTTGAACGTGGAGACTTGGGGTGGTGGCGTGCCGTTGGAGAAGCGGACCCAGAAGTTGGTTTCGGAGTTGCTTGAACTTGGCGCGATGCCTAGCTAAGGAGCCGTTAAAAAATTAATTTTACATTTCCAGTTTCTTTTGGCCGCCTTTCTCCTGTCCTGTCAGTCGCGTATGCGCATACGCTCTTTCCAGGACAGGGGAAAAACAGCTCAAAACAATTCTGGAACTGTTGCCTTAATTTTTGAACGACTCCTAAAGGATTTTGTACATAGAAACGAAAGGAGATGCACAATGAATGCATTGATGATGGCGAGCTTGATTTGGCTTGGGGACATCGAGACGAAGGCGGATACCTACTGGCGCTTTCGTCGCGAGTTCGATGTTGAAAAGCTCAGGAAGGAAATGGTGATCTTGGAACTGGCATGCGCAGGTGACTACGAAGTCTACCTGAACGGAGTGCGGGTGCCGATGACGCAATTCCCGGATTTCCCTGACAAGAAGTCGTATGCATCCAAGGATGTGACCAAGTATTTGCGCGAGGGACGCAATTGCCTGGCGGTGTCAGTCCATCATATTGGACGAAGCTTTTTCACTCATTATGCTTGCGATCCGGGCTTGATGGCGTCAATGTGGCATGGCCGGACGCATTTGCTGGTCAGTGACAAGACGTGGAAGGGCAGCGAGGATCCGTGCTATACACAGGGCAAGGGCAATTTGCTGACGGTTCAGCTTGGGTTTACGTTTGAGTATGATGCCCGCAAGGAAGACGACTGGAAACTGGTTGGATACGATGATTCGAAGTGGGCGAATACGGTTGAGTTGTCTCGTCCGACGGCGTCGGGGCATTGGGCGCGGCTGGAGCCTCGTCCAATCAAGGACTTGATGGAGACCGATGCCGGCGGAGTCAAAATGGTCTGGCAGGGTTGGAGGACGATGATTGACGGTGTTCCGTTCAACGGGTTCAGGTTCCTCCAAGATGCCTTTGAACCTCCCAGCGAGTACAAAGGCGAAGCGGCCCGTCGCAAGCCGATCTTGTATCCTGGCGGCGAAGTATGGCGTTTCAAGCGTCCGTCGCAGGCGGGAATGGGGTTGAGTTGCATCTTGGATGTTGGCAAGGAATCGACGGGGTACGTGGAGATTGACGTTGAGGCGTCTGCGGGGACGTTGATCGAGCTTCATCATGGCGAGCATTTGGAAGATGGTCAGGTTCGTTCGATCATTGGCAGTCGCTCTTTCATTGACAAGTACACCTGCCGTGAGGGTCGCAACCGGTTCTCGTATGCATTGCGTCGCTATGGCGGTCGCTATTTGCAGTTGGTTTTCAAGGGTTACGGCGATGTTCTCCCTGGTCTTCGCTATGCAGGCTGGAACAATGTGACGTATCCTCTTCCGGAGGCAAGCGAGTTTGTGACTGAGGATCGCCTGTTGACCCGCGTTCGCGAGATGGCGCTCAACACGTTGGTTTGCTGCATGCACGACCACTACGAGGATTGTCCCTGGCGCGAGCAATCGCTGTACGCCTACGATTCTCGTAACCAGATGTTGTACGGATACTACATTTGGGGGAACTATGCATTTGCGCAGGCATCGCTGGAATTGCTTGGTCGTTCGTACTTGGGCAATGGTTACCTGGAGATTTGCGCTCCTGCCCAATCGAGCATTACGATTCCGTCGTTCACGCTGGTATGGATTCCAATGCTTTACGAGCACTACATGTTCTCCGGGACGCTGGAGCAGTACAAGCGCCAGGCCGATGTCGTTGACAAGATCTTGACGACGGCGTTGACGAGGAAATCCAGCGTGCCTGGGTTGTACGAGCCAGGAAATACGCCTGACATCTGGAATTTCTACGAATGGATTGGCCAATTGAACAGATCGCCGGAGTTTCCCGATTCCCTGTACAATATCTATCTGTATGAATCACTGGGAGCAGGGGCGGAGCTGGCGGAAGCCAATGGGCAGGCGGATAAGGCTGCCCATTGGAGGGCAGTCAGGGATGAACTGGGAGCCACGATTGAAAAGACGTTCTGGGACGAAAAGGCATCGTGCTACGGTTTCCTGATGCCGGAAAAGCATCCCAACCAGGCGCACTACGAGCATGTCCAGGCAGTGATGCTGTTCAACGAACTGGTGCCTGAACGGAAACACGCCCAGTTCTTTAAGGTCTTGATGTCAAATACCTTGGTTCCAACAACCTACAGTTCTTTGCCGTACTTGGTTCGCGCCATGATGAAGTACAGCCGCGAAACCAGGACCTTCGTGGATGAACGGCTCAGGAAGGAATTCGACCATTGGGCGCTGGAAGGATTCACCTCGTTGCCGGAAACTCCCGCAGGACCGGACGACTTCAGCTGGGCAGGATCCTGCTGCCATGGATGGAGCGCCATCCCCGCATACTTCGCCAATGCAATTACCCTGGGAATCCGACCCCTCAAGCCGGGATTCGAAAAGTTCGAGGTCAAGCCATACCCAGGCATTTTGAAGCAAGCTTCAGGGAGTGTTCCGACTCCGTACGGACCGATCCATGTCGAATGGAAATATCTTATCGATGGCCTTCATATTTGCGTTTCGCATCCGAAGGCGACGCGTCCGACGGTCAAGAATTTCCGTGAATTTTCATTGGCGAACATCGAATACATCAGCTATTAGCAGGTTGAGCCAAGGAGGCGATCGGGTGTACAAGCTATGTTTTTTCGTACCGGTCAATGACACCGACCGGGTGCTGTCAGCGGTATTTGCCGCAGGCGGCGGGCGGATAGGGAATTACGATTGTTGTGCGTGGCGTGTGCGTGGGGTCGGTCAATATCGCCCCTTGCCCGGGAGTCGTCCTGCTCATGGCGAGTGTGGTCGAATTGAGCGTGTTGATGAGGAAAAAGTTGAGTTGGTATGTTCGGATTCATGTCTTGCGGCTGTATTGTCGGCATTGAAGTCGTCACATCCGTATGAGACTCCCGCGTACGAATATTGGCAAGTGAACGAAGGTGGTTTGTGATGGGCAACAAAGAGCGGATGCGTGGGATTGAGTCAGTTGCGAGTCGTTGTGTGCCTGTACCCAATGGTATAGTGCCGGCGTCTCTGGATCATTATGGCGAAGACGTGTTTGGAGGTGCGGCGATACGCGATCATTTGAGCGCCGAGACTGCAAAGAAGCTGTTGGCGACGATTGCCGGCGGGGCTTCCTTCGAGCCTTCCATCGCCGATGAAGTAGCCCAGGCGATGAAGGAATGGGCGGTTTCCAGAGGCGCGACCCACTTCACCCATTGGTTCCAGCCGATGACAGGCGGAACCGCCGAAAAACACGATGCATTCCTTGAACGCCACGGGCGCGACCAGGCAATCATGCGTTTCTCAGGCAAGAACCTGATCATGAGCGAGCCCGATGCGTCGAGCTTCCCGTCCGGTGGCTTGCGATGCACGTTTGAGGCGAGAGGATATACGGCATGGGATCCTACGAGTCCCGCGTTTATCAAGAGGCATTCCAACGGGGCGACGCTGTGCATTCCGACCGTTTTCTGCTCCTATACCGGCGAGGTTTTGGACAAGAAGACGCCTGTGCTGCGTTCATTGCAGGTGCTGGGGAATGCGGTTGGGCGGCTGATGAAATGCTTCAACCAGGGCGGTGCCCATACGCAGGTGACCGTTGGCATCGAGCAGGAGTACTTTTTGATTGACAAGCGTTTTTATTTGCAACGTCCGGACCTGGTGCAGACTGGGCGGACGTTGTTCGGCGCGCCTCCGCCGAAGCACCAGCAGCTGGAAGATCATTTTTTTGGTTCGATCAAGCCGCGCGTATTGTCGTTCATGACAGAAGTCGAGCATGAATTGTGGGCATTGGGAATACCGGCAAAGACTCGCCACAACGAAGTGGCTCCTGCTCAATTCGAGTTGGCGCCGATTTACGAAGATCAGAACTTGTCCATTGACCACAATATGCTTGTGATGGAAGTATTGCGTCAGGTCGCCGATCGCAACGGGCTAGTTTGCCTGCTCCACGAGAAGCCCTTTGCCGGGGTCAATGGGTCGGGGAAGCACAACAACTGGGCCGTGTCGTACGGCGGAAAGAATTTGCTTGATCCGGGCGAGACCCCTGGTGAAAATGCAATATTCCTGACCTTGCTGACGGCGATCATCCGTGCCGTTGACAAGCATAACGATCTTTTGAGCACGACGACTGCATCGGCTGGAAACGATCATCGCCTCGGCTCCAACGAGGCTCCGCCCGCAATCATCTCGATCTTCCTGGGTGATCAGCTGACTGAGATCCTGGATCGGGTGGGATCGGGAGTTGTCATGGGAACGAAGAAGCCGGCGAAGATGAGGATTGGCGTTGACTCATTGCCGATATTGCCTCGTGATGCGACGGACCGCAACAGGACGAGTCCCTTCGCGTTTACGGGGAACAAGTTCGAATTTCGTGCACCTGGCTCCAACCAGTCTTGCGCCGAAGTCAATATGATGCTCAATACGATTGTAGCTGAATCGCTCGATCATTTTGCCGATCGTCTCGAACCATTGGCCGGCTCCGAGGACTTCAATTCGAAACTTCAGGAGGTTTTGCGGGAGAGCTTGGAAAAGCATCGTAGGATTATCTTCAATGGGGACAACTACAGCCAGGAATGGGTGAAAGAGGCAAAGCGTCGCGGCTTGCCGAATTTGAGCGACACCTTGTCTGCGATTGCTCCGCTGAGGGATCCAGCGAATCAGAAGTTGCTCGAGTCGTACGGGGTTCTATCGCGTGCGGAATTGGATTCGAGGTACGAGGTATTCCACGAGGTTTACCATCGGAAGATCAGGATTGAGGGTGAGATTGGTCTTGAGATTGCTCGCAGCATGATATCTCCCGCTGTCGAGGGGCAGTATGGGCAGGTTTTATCGGCGTTGTCGTCGGCGAAATCCTGTGGTGTTGCCTCGGGTCAGGCTGGATTGCGTCGTATTGCCGAGACCTTGGGGAGTCGTTTGGACCAATTGGTTTTGGCGTCGGACAAGTTGGAATCCGCGCTTGACGAAGGCGAGTCTGGCGGTATCATCGCGGCTTTGGCAGACTTGCGCGTTGTCGTCGATGGGCTTGAAAGCCTGGTTGACGATTCGCGTTGGCCGCTTCCCAAGTACCGTGAAATGCTGTTTGTGTACTGAGGCAGGGCGGATATAGGCATCAAATTGTATGGTGATGATTTAGCCCGGAAAGGGTGTTATATACCCAGCCCATGGCAACGGCCTGGGTTGGGGGCGCATCGCATGCTCACCCTGGGTTGGCATATCACGCCCCTTCGGGACTTGGAATGTTAACGGGGGATATGAAAAATTTTGAAATTGGAATTATGGATTAGTGATTCGCCTCTTTGTATGCAGGTTTAAGTCAGAGGATCAGGTCTGCGACGACTGGGAAGTGGTCTGAGGGGTAAAGCTTTTCTTCGTCTGCGTCGTTATAGACATAGAGTGCTTTGACCTTGACGTTGTTTCTGAGGTAGATATAGTCGATTGGACCTGGATGTGTCGGTGTGACTCCGGTTTCTCTGTATGTGAAGGCATTGTATGTGTAGTCCGGTCCGACTTTTGGTGTCATGGTGATGTCTTCTGCCGCCTTGAGGTATTGGCCTGCGATTTCAAGGACTTTATTGCCTGGGAAGACGTTGAAGTCGCCAGTAAGGATGACGGGTTCGTCTTTGGTGACAGCCTTCATGGTATCGATGATCAGCTTCATGCCATTGACCTGGGCGTCTTTTGAGACGTGGTCAAGGTGTGTATTGAAGTGTGTGAATTGCACATTTGTTTCGAGATCCTTGAATTTTGCCCATGTACAGATTCTGGTACATGCCGTATTCCAGGATTTCGACCCTGGAACCTTGGGGGTTTCCGAGAGCCAGAATGTATCGGTTCCCAGGACTTTGAACCTGTTTTTTCGAAAGATAATGCAAGAGAATTCGCCTGATTCGATGCCGTCTTCTCGTGCTTTTCCGACGAAGTCCCAAGATTTGTCAGTCAGTATTCCGTCGATTTGTCGTTTCGTTGCTTCTTGCAGTCCTGCGATATGGATATTGTACTTATTCAGGAGGTTGATGACCTTTGGCTGCCGTGCTTCCCAGTTGTTTGGCGCCTTGTCGCAGGGGACTCTGACATTATACGTGGCGAGTCTAAGGATTGATGAATTGCTTTTTGTCATTTTAGATTCCTGTTTTGTTAGATTGGATGGAAATGGGTAAGTTTTAAAATAATAATGTACATCTGAGTTTGAGAAATGCACGGGAATTGATAGTGATTCGGTTCTGATGAAAAGTAGTATTCACCATTGCTTTTTATAGAAAATGGGTTATTTTTTTTTACTTAGATTCAAAGTAGTATTTCGAGATAAAAAAGTATGTCAAAAGGATCAGGAGTTGAAGCGATGAAGAAATTGATGTTGCTTTTGTGCTTTTTGGGTTTTGTTTGTTTTGCCCAGGATACGTACATGGGCGATTACCGTGGTACGTTGCGTGATGCAAATGGGGCTGAATCGGAGTTGTGTGCCCAGGTATGGGCGACTGGGAAGGGAGGGTACCAGGCGATTTTCAAGAAGACGTTGTATCAGGTACCCGCTGCGAAGGAGCTGTTGAAGTTGGATGGGACTTTGCAGGGCGAGGCAGTTGTTTTCCCACAGGGTGGCGCGACCTTGGCGAAGGGCGTGTTTTCCGGTAAGATTCCATTGGGCGAGATCAATTTGAAGTCATTTGAACTTAAGTCGCCGACATTGGGCTTGGCGCCGCCTGCCGGCGCGACGGTACTGGTTGGCCCTGGTCTTCGCTTGTCCCAATGGCGGAACAGTTCACGTGCCGGCGGGATCGTTGACCTCAACAAGCAGCTGTCGAAGACGGCGAATTGCGTTGGTTACTTGCGGAATACGATCGTCAGCGATCGTGCCCAGCAGGCGGTCTTGTACACGGGGTCTGACGACGGATTGATCGTATTCTTGAACGGCGAGAAGATTTACGAGAAGAATGTGCCTCGCTCATTGACGACTGACAACGACAAGATTCCGGTTTCATTGCGTGCAGGCGAGAATGTATTGTTGTTGAAGGTAACTCAAGGCGGTGGGGACTGGGCTGCCCACGCTCGTTTGGTTGATGCGAACAATAATCCTTTGGCTGGAGTCACGTACAAACTCCATCCTGCCGGGGCACCGATGGACAAGCTCGGTTCGATTATGAGCTGGGAATTGTCAGGACCATATACTCAAGAAGGGAAGAGCGGCATGGCGCTGGGGGACGTCGCCTTTGCACCCGAGTCCGGCGGCGATGCCACGTGGAAGCGTTTTGACGGCAGCCAGACTGGCGGTGAGCGTTGGAATGTCTTGGACGATGGCGGCGTGATCGAGATGCGTCGCGGCGGCGGCAGCATTGTTTCAGGGCCGGAATTCGGCTCATGCCAGTTGCATGTCGAGTTCAAGACGTCATACATGCCTGAAGCACGTGGCCAGGGTCGTTGCAACAGCGGTGTTTACGTTCAGGGAAGGTACGAGATTCAGGTATTGGACAGCTATGCCTTGGAAGGTCGCGACAATGAGTGCGGGGGGATTTACCAACTCGGTCGTCCCTTGGTCAACATGTGCTTGCCTCCCGAGCGTTGGCAGACCTATGACATCGATTATACCGCTGCGTCCTTTGACGCCGAGGGGAACAAGACGTCTGATGCTGTGATTACGGTTCGCCACAATGGCGTTGTGATTCACGACAACTTGAAGCTTCGCGTGACGCCTGGCGGTCTGGGTGGGAAGGATGTTGCGAAGGGACCGTTGATGTTCCAGGATCATGGCAATGTCCTTTGGTTCAGGAACGTTTGGTTTGTGGAGAAATAATCGTCTTTCAATTAGGGAGTGACAGGACAATGCGTATATGCGTACTGTTGGCTTTGGCGGCATTGGGTGTTCAGGGAGCGACGTACTACGTTGATTCGGTAGGTGGTTCAGACAGCAATGACGGCTTGTCGTCTGAACGCGCCTGGGCGAGTGTCGGTCGCGTCAATCGCGCCAAGTTGGTTGGGGGCGACAGCGTATTGTTCAAGCGTGGCGGATTATGGCGCGAGGCATTGGCTGGTCAAAGCGGCGAGGAAGGGAAGCCGATCCTTTTTAGTTCCTATGGCGAGGGTGCATTGCCCTTGATCCAGCCGTCGAAATCGGTTTCTGATCCTGCGTTATGGGAAGAGGTATCTCCTGGGTTATGGCGTACGAAGAAGGCGACTTGGAAGGGTACGGGGCCGGCTAGTTTTCCGGTTAGCGATTGGTGGCTTCACTCCGAGGCCGGCGCGAAGGCGACGCTTGATCGTCAAGCGGATGCGAATGGCGTTGTGACGAATCGCATTGCTGTTCAGGCGATTAGCCAGGGTCGCGCTGGAAATCACATACAATTATGGGGACCTGGTGCGCCGGACTTCACGGATGGGATGGTGGTTCGTCTTCGTGCGCGGAGCAAGCGTCCGTACACATTTGCGCGGATTTGCCTTATGGACAACCATTCCCCATGGACTGTATTTGCCAATTCCCAGATACCTGAGAAGATTGAAAACGAGTGGAAGGAAATCGACTTGCGTTTTGTAAATCAAGGCAAGAGCATACCCGATACTGCCCGGATCAATATTTATCTTGGTGGCAACGTCGAGGTTGGCGACGAGATTGAATTCCAGGTATTGGGTGCTGAGCTAGGCGAGTTGCAGGGTGGAGTTCCGCTACCGATTGATGTTGGCAACATTATCTTCGACCACGGTGAACGATGTGGCTGGAAGCGTTGGGAAGTATCTGATCTGAAGGCTGACTTCGAATATGTTTACGAGCGCACCGAGCAATGCGTCTACCTACGCCATCAGGGGAATCCCGGCGAACGTTGGAAGAGCATCGAGTTTGCCCAGCGGACTCATGGTGTCAGCATCAGTTGTCACGACACGATATTCGATGGATTGGCGATACGCTATGTAGGCTCCCATGGCTTCGGTGGTGGTGGAGCGACTCGAGTGACGATTCGGAACTGCGAGATATCCTACATTGGCGGCGCCCATCAATTTACTCGGACGACGGCGAAAGGCCCCGTCCACGTGCGCTTTGGGAACGGGATTGAGTTTTGGGGCAATGCGCGGGATTGCCTCGTCGAGAACAATCGGGTTTGGGAGATCTACGACGCGGCGTTGACAAATCAGGGCAGGGGGGACGGCAAGCGCCAGATGTCAACTCAAATGAACATTACCTACAGGAACAATGTGATATGGAATTCGGAGTTTTCCTTTGAGTACTGGAATGCACCGGTGAACGAAATCACGAAGAATATCCGTTTTGTTCATAACACATGCGTTGATGCAGGCAAGGGCTGGGCTCATGCCCAACGCCCGGATCCGAACGGGGCACACCTGATGTTCTACAGCAATCGCGCGACGACCACTGATTTCGTGATAACGGACAATGTGTTCATGTCAACGACGGAGCAGGGGGTGCGGATGGACTTCAACTGGTTGGAACGAAGTGCGTTGACGTTGTCTAATAACTTGTGGTGGTGCAGCGGGAAGCCGTTGTATCGTCTTGCCCGTGCGGAGTATGTCGGGGAGGACAAGTTGAGTGAGATCCAGGGCAAGTACTCGCAAGAGTTGGGATCGGTGATCGGCGAGGCGAAGTTTATGGACGCTTCGAAGCGTGATTATCGCCTTGTCCCTGGAAGTTTAGGTACGAAAATGGCATCTGATGGTGGATGCATAGGAGCGCGTTGAGGGAATGGGGACACAGGAAAAGCCAACCTTGAGGTCATTGGAACCGTTTGCGTACGGTTTTTTGGCCTGCGAGAGCGATGAGATATGCCTTCGGATTGCGTCCGGCATGCGTTATGCGGCGGATTTCATACCGATTTATCTTGATGACGAGGTGTGTTTTCCGAATGCGAGTTGGGGAAATGCCTTTGGCGTGACCTACACATATGGTGGCGGAATTCAGGTCGATGTTGACCGCCTTAACCGCAAGGCCTCGGAGCATCCTGAGTTTTCCGATGAGCTGAATGGGATTCGCGACGCGATGCTGGAGTACAGCACGGGGCGCTTGATTTCGCTGACGCGAACGAGTTTAGATCACGAGTTGATGGCGAACAACACGGGGTGGGGTGGAGGTTGGGGTGGTCATTCGAATCCTGACTACGGGATGTTGTTGGAGTTGGGCACTACTGGATTGCGTGCTCGGATTCGGATACATTCTGATGAGCACCCCGAGTCGGCGGATTGGTATGAGTCGTTGCATTTGGCGCTTGATGCCTTTGATGTCGTGGCCCGCCGTGCATCCTTGTTGTGCTTGCTGCGCTCTCGTCACGTAGGAGGCGAGCTGTCGAACTTGTACCAACGGATGTCACAAGCGTTCGAGCGTGTCCCGAAGAAGCCTGCGGATGATTTTCTCGAAGGATTGTGTTGTTTCTACTTGGCATATACGTTTGACGGCAACGACTCGCCAGGGCGATTTGACCAGTACATGTTCGAGACCTGGCGCGATTGCGATTTGGATGAGGGACGAGAGTACCTGGAGCGGATCTGGATAGGTTTCCATAAGATGCGCTCCTGGAATTTGTGCTTGGGCGGCACCGACGAGAATTGGGCAGACATGAGCAACACGTTGACCTACGTGATATTGGATATTGCCCGCAAGTATCGCTTCAACACTCCGAACATCACGTTGCGCTGCCATCGTGACATGCCGGATTCATTGCGCGAGAAAGTATGGTTGACCTTGTGCAGCGGCATAGGCATGCCTGCGCTATACAACGACGAGGTCGTGTGCCCTGCGCTGGAGGCGCTGAGGATTCCGCCGGAAGACGCCCACGACTACTGCATGAACGGATGCAACCAGATCGACATCCAGGGCAAGTCGCACATGGGACTTGAAGATGGCGAGATATCTGTCGCGAAGTGCCTGGAATATGCATTGTTTGACGGAGTTTGCCTGCACACGGGGAAGCAGCTTGCAGCCCGTACGGGAGACGCTCGGAACTTCAGCACTTTCGAGGAGTTGATGGATGCGTACAAGCAACAATTGGATTGGGCAGTTGACTGGGTTGTTAGGCTTGCCAACGAATCCCAGCGGATCTATGGAGAGTACGCTCCAAATCCTTGGCGGTCGAACTTGATCCAGGGCTGCGTTGAAAAGGGACGTGACTATAAGCGTGGCGGTCCTTGGTACAATCACGGCCAGATTTTGACTGAAGGGTTGGCTGATGCCGTTGATTCCCTGGCGGCGATTCGTCATTTTGTGTACGAAACTGGCGAGTTGACGATGGGCGAGTTGCTCGATGCCCTGCGCGATGACTTCCGCGATCGAGAGGAACTTAGGCTGAAGTTGAGGAACTACGAAGGCAAGTTCGGCAATGATATCGAGGAAGTGGATGCGCTGGCGAAGGAGATCATCGACCATCATTACCACGATATGTTGATGCATCGTACCTGGCGAGATTCCGAAAATGGATTATACGGAGGCGGCCTGAGCACATTCAACAGAACTGCAAAGTATGGTTCGACGCTTGGCGCGACGGCGTCCGGAAGACATGCAGGAGATCCAAACTTGGCCGATAGCATTGGCGCAGTGCCAGGATTTGATCGTAATGGACCGACGTCTGCCGTGAAGTCCGCCTTGGCTTACGACCATACGTTGGCGAAGAGCGGATTTGTGTTTCAGATGAAGTTCGCGAAGACGATATTTGCGTCACCTGAAGGGAAGTCGAGCTTTTTTGCGCTTTGGGATGCGTTTTTCAAGGGCGGGGGGCAGCAATTGACTGTCAACGTGCTTGATGGCGAAGCGTTGCGTGAGGCACAGTTGCATCCCGAGTTGCATCGTGACTTGATTGTTCGAGTTGGTGGCTACAGCGCCTATTTTGTTGACCTGCCTAAGGATTTGCAGGACAACATCATTTCGCGGACGATGTTTTGAGTTTGAGGGAAAGCCGAATGGATGAATCCGAGAGCAAAAGTAAAGTGCTTGCGCATGGGGGTGTGACGTCTGTTGTACTCGTCGACGATTCCCGGATCATGTTGCCTGCCGGGCGTGAGATAAGCTCGGATTTGGTCGCACAGGAATTGCTGGTGAAGCAAATCATGCCATCGGACGTAAGCGGTGAAGTTTTGAAGTTGCTTCAGAGCGAGAAGGCGGGCATGAGTCGGCTTCAGATCATGCTCGCGGTATGCCTTTTGATTTTCATAGGTTGGTTTGCATGGTACTTTTTTCCATTTCAGAAGACTGCCAAGCCGATTGATGATGGCGGGATTGAGATTGTAAAAGAAGATCCAGTTCGCGGCGATCCACTGAAGATATTGGCGGCGACAGCTGAAAAACTGTACGCGGAAAAGAAGTACAAGGCATGTTCCGATGCATTGTTGCCAAAGTTGCAGGAGCTGTTGGCGGGGGGGCAAGATGGGAAGGAAGGGTATGACCGGATGCTGTGGGTCTTTTGCGATTGCGCCCGCTTGGGGTCTGTGAGCAGGCAGAGCTTGAATTGGGCGAAGCAAGTGTCGATCCAAATGTCCAAGAATCGTGGCGACGACGAAGAGTGGGAGTTTATGACCATCGACTTGTGCGCGGACGAATACCTTAAATACAATTCCTTGCATGAGATGATTTGCATTGGCGCCGTGAGAGACAATGCGTCTTATCACCTGGAGCAGGTGAAAGGAAATATTGCTCGTCTGAAGACGTTGCGTGACAAGTTCGAGCTTCGGCTAAAGCGCACCGGCGACGATGAGTATCTTGAGAAGAAGCTGGTTGTTTGCGAGCATTCCTTGGCTCGTCTGTATGTGTCCCGTTGGATGCTGGAAGGCGGTCGTGGCAGGGCGAGATTTCCCGACGACAACTTGGAAAAGCCAGGTGTGTGGAGTCGCGAGGAAGCGTTGAGGATTGCGAAGAAGTATCCAGAACAGAAGGAGTTTTTGGAAATTCGCCGTTTCATAACGTTGACAATGCTAAACCAGTCGAAGATGATGAATCGCTATTACTGGAATGGGGAAACTTATTGGTCGAACGACGCCTTGAGGAATGAGTTTTCCGAGGTTGATGGGAAGTTGCAAAGGGCGGCGGTGCGATGAAAGCAATAGTCAAGCGTTTAGCTCAAAC
>JAGVUR010000162.1 GCA_019136135.1 Verrucomicrobiota bacterium | reverse complement strand
CTGGGTCGGACTGGGTCGGACTGGGGCGGACTGGGTCGGACTGGGGCGGACTGGGGCGGACTGGGGCGGACTGGGGCGGACTGGGTCGGACAGGGTCGGACAGGGTCGGACAGGTCAGGGGGTAGGATTCCGTGGGATCAAAAGCTTGGCAATGCCGGCCGTTAGGGCGCCGATGCAAATGCTCGATTGGAGGAAAGGAGTAAGGAAAGCAGGAGCGGCGTTGGCGTAGTCGGGAGCAAATTGGACCGCTAGGCCAGCCGTGATGCCAATCGTGGCAATCAGAGGGGAATCGTCGCAAGAACGTAACATGCCAAGTCCGACGTCGAGCAGGAATGCGCAGGCGATCAGCATGCTGCCGCCTAAGACGCAGGCGGGAGTCGAAACAATCAAGGCGGAAAGCTTGGGGAGGAAACTTAAGGCGACAAGCGCGGCGCCGACTCCAAAGCCAATCGTGTTCTTGGTGATGCCGCTCATTTTGGCAATGGCAATGTTTCCACTGAAGCTCGTGTTGGGTGTCGTTCCTAGTAATCCTGCGATCAGGCTTCCAATTGCGTCGGCGATCAAGCCGCCCCTGATGCGTTTTTGTGGGATTTCATCGATGTTGTCGCCCGAGACGTGTGCGATAGCGTAAATGTCTCCAAATGTTTCGATTGTTGTCAAGATGTAGGCGATGGCGAAAGGGAGTATGAAATTGGAGGAGAACTTTGGCATTCCATACCAAAATGGTTTTGGGTATCCCAGCCAAGGCGCTTCGATGACCTGGGTGAAATCTGTCAAGCCTGCGAAAAGTCCGATGATGTATCCAACGAAGAGACCTGCGATAATTGATCCTGTACGTAGGGGTTTCCAAGGGCTGAATTGAGCAAGGAGGATCGTGAAAATGGTTATGGTTCCAATGACCAGGTACTTGAGCGATCCGAAGTCCTTGGCGGCTCCGCCGGCGAATTGCCGCATGCTCACCGGGAGCACTGCCATGGCAATCAGGGTGACAATCACTCCAATGACGCTCGGCGGCGCGAGCTTTCGGAGATATTTTGAAAGTGGCGCGAGGATGAGTTCAACAGGCGCAAGCGCAAGTGTCATGCCAAAGACGAGGGGAAGACCACCAGCTTTTCCTGCCATGATCGAAGGGGCGATGAAGAGACTGCTCGAACCCATCATCAGGAGGTAGCCCGAACCGATCCCTGCGACATGGGCGCATTGGAGGGCGGTCGAGATACCTCCGACGAGAATCGCGATGGTGACGATGTTTTGGCTGTCGGCGGCACTGCAGCCGAGGGCTCTGGCGATGATTAGCGGTACCATCACGAGTCCAGCAAACATTGAGAGTGTTTGCTGGCACGTCGCGACGACCATCGTCGAGCTTAGTTTGTTTGTTTTGGTATGGCTCACAATTTCCCTAATATCTCGAGGCAATTCAGGACTTTTTCCTTCAGTGAGTTTTGGGTATAGTAGTAGTGGTTCGAGGCTTCGAATCCGAGCCTGGAGTCTTGTCGGATGTAGTCAAGCAGATTCAGCGCGAGCTTGATTTCGTCTTTTGTGACGGCCTTGACTTCTTCGAAGTTATTGGCATTTCTTTGCCTGACGAAATGGATTTGGTTGTAGGTGCTTCTGAAGTGGCAGTAGCAGGCCCGTGCGACGCTAAGCAGGTCTTGGTAGTTATGGAGTTTATCCTGCGGGACTTGGTCTTTTGCGTTTTCGACGAGTTCCAGCCCTTGTTTCCATGTATCGCTGAGTATTTTGAATTCGTTCTCGAAAACATCTTCTGGGTAGAAGTTGCCTCTCCAGGTCGTCAGGTCGTCGTATGGGAATCCGATCATCGTTCCGTGATAGCCTGTTGGCTTGATATACAATTGCGCGTGTGGTCCGTAGTTTTGCGGACCTGTGTAGATCGTTGCGGTACCATTGAACGGGAAATGCCTGAATGCCTGGTCGAAGAGGTCGTATGCCTTAAGGATGGTTGTTGCGGCTTTTTCGCCGAAGTCTTGTTTTGCAAGCTCTTCCTTTCGTTTCGTCAGGAGCCTGATATTTCCGCCAGGGTATCCACCGAGCGTCCAGCTGAGCATCAGGTCGTTGACGCCTTCCGCCTTGAGGTTGTCGAGGTGTTCCTCGACGAGTCCCGGCACTGGGATGTATGGGACAGCCGAGTTTTCCCAGGTACAGTTGAGTTGGACTTTCGCAACGACGGGTATGTCGCTTTTCCGTGCAAGCGCCCACATTTCCTTTGCGAGTGGTCCGGGGCCAGGTTTTGACATTGAGTAGTCTACGACTTGTCCCTGGTAGCCTCCGACGAATGTCGGGACTGCGGTTTCGCTGACGCATTGCAGCTTGACTCCCTTCGGCAGCATTGCAACCAGTTCCTGGCACCATGGTTTCGCCCATGCCCAGCTCCATGCGATGATTTCGGCATCGGGCTTGGCCTTCCAGGCGCCTTTTGCCAATGCGTTGATGACGTCTGCGACGACTGGCGGGATGCCTCTTGGTGCGCATCTTGGGCAATTTGGCGGATTTGCGATGTTCGTCCTCGACCAGCAATTGGTTAAGTTTTCTGACATGGTAATGCAGAAGAGTCCTCCAAGATCTGGTACTTCGGTAAAGAGTTTAGTTACTCCGTCCTTGAGGAGTTTAAGGACTTCCGGGTGGCTCGTGCAAAGCGTCCAGAGGTTGGCTTCCCGCGCCTTGACTCCTTTCCATTCGGGGTGTTTGTCAAAGAATTCCTCTGGCATTGCCCTTGGTTCATTGAGGTAAAGCATCAGCTTTATGCCTCTTGCCGCCATTCTTTTGGCGAGATCCCTGAGGTTTTCGAGTCTCGTTTGGTATCCTTCGGAGTATGGGGTATCACCGAACCAAGGGACCAGCGAGTAGAGCACGGCCTGCATCCAGAGGGCATTGACTCCGCTTGCGGCATAGGCGTCGAGCATATTGTCGGGGAACGGGTCGAGGTTTTTGTCAATCAGCGGATCTCCATAGAGTGCGGAGTAGGAGTAGAGCATTTTGAGTCCTGGCTTTTTATTATTAGCCGGTCCTGCATTTTTTCCGATTGACTCAAGGAACCCGAAAGGTTTTTCTGTTTCTGGCGCTTGTTCCTTGATGATTTTCTCGTGTGCTTCTCGGATCCGTTTTGTCTTTTCGAGTTGTTGTTGTGTTAGCGGGGTGAATTTGGGTTCTTGGACGGTTGGTTTTAGCGATCCGAGCTTATGCCAGAAGAAGTCGTCTTCCCGCAGGATGAAAGCGAGTTTTTCCTCGGTCCACTGCAGGAGCATGAGGATTTGGTCGTATGAAAGGAGGTGCCAATTTTGGCGGATAATCGTTTGGTATCCCCGATTGAGCCATGTATTGACGAGGGAGTCGTCGAATTCGAGTCCCATTCTTTTGGCTTCTTCGATGATTGTTTGTGGAGTTGTGCCGAGCGCCTTTGCGATTCGGTCGACCGGGACGATACCGTAGTTTCTCCAGATGACGGGTTGCCAAGTAGTCGGGAAGTGGTCGCATGGGACTGGTGGTTTTGCTGCTCCCATTTCAAGGATTTGGTCATTGCTCATCGGGGGCTTCTCCTATGTTTATCCACAAGTTTGTCATTCGCTTAATACTCTGCTGCGACTTGTTCGGCGGTTTTGACTTGTCCGCCGAGCTTGATCAATCCGGCGAGGAGCTTATTGAATTCTTTGCATGCGACATCGCCGCAGTTTTGGACGATGAAGGGACGCGGTATGACCGTTGCTTCGCCGTAGTCGATACCACCTTGGGGCATTTCTTCGAATTCCCATGGATGGATATAGAAGCAAAGGACGGGTCTGACATTGTGCCCGGCGACGAATCTGACGAAATCAACGGATTTCTTGAGCATGAAGTCAGCTCCTTCTGTACGGAAAAGTGGCCATTGGTCCCGATCCCTGTTGTATTCGTCATTGCTTTCCATCGTCAGGTCGCAGAAGTTTGGGATTTCGACGAGCTTCAGGTCGCCTTCCTTCGTCCAGTCGTCTTTGCTCGGGTGATAGGGTTTGAAGCTTGTCCTGTAGAAATAAAGCGGGAGGGACGCATCCGCCTTGTACCCCAGTTTTTCGAGCACGTTGCAGACTTTCGTGCTTCCCCACAGCCTTGGGCATCTGAAGCTGGTCGGCAGAACCCCGCTGACTTTCTGGACGATTTCGGTCGCAGCACGAATACGTCCTTCGACTTCCCAGGGGCAAAGCGGCCAATTGTTTGGCAACGGGAAGATCGGGTCGCCAAGTGTTTCGTGGTAGAGTGAGTGGCATCCGATTTCGTGTCCTGCATTTTTGACACCAGCGACGACATTCTTGTTGTTTTCGGCTGCGTGTCCAGTCCAGAAGAAGGTCGCTTTTGCCTTATTATCCTGAAGGATTTGCAGCAATCTAGGCGTTCCCTTTTGGACACCGTTGTAGTAGCTT
>JAGVUR010000146.1 GCA_019136135.1 Verrucomicrobiota bacterium | reverse complement strand
AAGGCACGTCGTCACCCCTATTGCGACTGGCGAACGAAACTTCACAAGATGGGGATTCAAGGACATCATCACAAGCGGATGCGTCGATATCATCCAGCCTGACCTCTGCCACGCAGGTGGAATCTTCGAATGCAGGAAAATCGCCGCAATGGCTGAATGCTATGACATCGCCGTCGCCCCCCACTGCCCGCTCGGTCCCATCGCCCTCGCAGCCTGTCTCCAGCTTGACTACTGCACCCCAAACGCGTTCATCCAGGAACAAAGCCTCGGAATCCACTACAACCAGGGTGCCGACCTGCTCGACTACCTCAAGGACAAAAACGCCTTCGAATACAAGGATGGATTCGTTTTCAGGAACAACCGCCCCGGACTGGGGATCGAGGTCAACGAGACCGTCGTCCAACAAGCCGCCAAAATCGGCCACAACTGGAAGAATCCTATCTGGCGAACCGAGGACGGCGTCATCGCCGAATGGTAAGGGCGACTACCCAAGCAACGAGAGGAAATCCGGCAAGGTCAATACGTTGATGCCTGAATGGGACGTGGCGTGCTTGAGTTCTTCCGGCGTCCCGTACCCCCAATCGGCATAGTGAAGACGAACGCGCTTCAAGCCAGGATAGCCCAGGACACGCAACAAGGTCTGAAGACGATCCTCGACAAAATGGATGTTGCGACGATTCTCGGCGACAAATGCGCTTAGGGTCTCCTCCTTTGGCTCCTTCCGGTCAAGACCGTAGATTTGAGAACTTGGCAACGATATCCCAACGCTCTCAAGCCACGCGGACGCAAAACGCTCCTGCTTCGTCGTCAAGATCACGACGTTATGCTTCGAGCAGGCCCCGCGCAATGCCTCGACGGTACCCGGATACGCGCCTTGGCACGATAGCCATGACGACAAGTCATCGCGGATCCAGTTGTCGCGAACACTACCGAACAACGATATCAACTCCGACTTCCCAACCCCAAGATCGGACATCATCTCATGCAACCGCTCGTTCAAGCCCTTGCTGAACAATGACTCGTCGCAGCCGTCAACAAGCATTCGCAGCATCAAGATCGACTGGTACCCCGTCTCCAAGTACGGACGCACACGCCTGAACGCATCGATGATTTCAGGTGGAGCCTGCTCGCTACGAAACTTATCCGGCCACTTCTGCCGCGCCGCAAGCCATCCGGAACACGCCGTCTCGCCTGCAGAATCGCACAGGACACCATCGAAATCCAATGCCAGCAATCGCTTTTGAGCGGGGAATTTGCCAGACGACACCACTGGCTTGCTGTCCTGTACCTCTTCAACCACTTCCTCGGGTTCGGTACTCGATGCCTCCGGAGGCATCAATAGATCCAAATGCTCAAGAGCAAACGTCGCAGCCGCCTTTTCAGATTCCTTCTTCGAAGACGCCGTGCCGCGACCGATCTCCTTATCACCGAGCATGACGACGGACGTGAACATGGGATTGTGGCTCGGACCGCTGACCTCAACAACCTCATACCGAAGCTTCTCGTGCAAATGAGTCACAACGATGTTCTGCAATGCCCCCTTCGGATCATTCCCCTTCGCATCCTGAATCAACTCCATCGCCTCGTCCAAATCGGGAAGCAAGGGAAACAGGACCCCACGGGCAGCCTCAAGACCGCCATCCAAATACACGGCAGCCAAAAACGCCTCGAACAAATCACCCAGTGTCGCAGGCTTGCTTCGACCGCCGGTAGATGCCTCGCCCTTCCCCAACAATAACGCCAAATCCAACTGCAAGGCGTGAGTATAGCCGATGTTCGCACGCTCGTCAGTCAATGACGAACGCAATTTCGTCAATTCACCCTCCTGCAATTGAGGAAACCGATGGTAGATAAGGTCGGATACCAAGATCTGCAAAACAGCATCGCCCAAAAACTCAAGACGCTGATTGTGAGGAATCGGATCCTTCTGCTCGGCGGCATACGAGGAATGGGTAAAGGCCTCGAGCATCAAGCTGGAATCGCGGAAATAATACCCGGCACGACGCTGGATCGACTCCAAAATCTCCGGAGTTTCATTGGGCGTAATATTGTATTTTTTCATAAATGCATTACATTAATTGATTCTTATTACGCGCCAATTTTCTGGTTTCCCCATAAAGTTGGCCATGTTTTTTAATCCTAACCTAACTCTCTTGGTTGTTTGGAGGTTTTATCAACTATGTATGAAGCGGCAGATCTGCGCAAAGGCTTGAAGATCGAGATTGACGGAGAACCTTACATTGTCACAGATTTTGATTTTTGCAAGCCGGGAAAGGGACAAGCCCTGTATCGTTGCAAACTCAAGAACATGATTTCCGGCGGCACGACCGACCGCACCTTCCGCTCAGTGGACAAAATCGGAAGACCCGACCTCGTCGAACGCAAGCTTATCTACCTCTATGACGAAGGCGACTTCTTTGTGTTCCAAGACCATGAAACGTACGAAGATGCCAGAATCCCGGAATCCGTCATCGGAAACAACAAGTATTTCCTTGACGACAACATGGAGTGCTCAGTCCTCTTCTACCGTGAAAGACCAATCGAAATCACACTCCCGTTCTTCGTCGAAAAGAAAATCACCGAAACCGAACCAGGCGCCCGCGGCGATACAGCTACCAACGTCACAAAACCTGCAAAAATCGAGAACGGATACGAAATCCAGGTCCCGCTCTTCGTCAATGAAGGCGATATCGTCAGGATCGACACAAGAACCGGCGAGTATTCCGACCGGGTTAGCAAGGCATAAACCATAACTCCCTTGTCAATAATTTTTTAAATTGTTGATAAACCGCAAAAGGATGCTATATTTAGTGTCTCTCCCAAAAATCTATCATTCATATAGTCAAGCCAAAACCAAGAGGACAGAACAATGGCACATAAGAAAGGTCAATCATCAAGCCGTAACGGACGCGACAGCAATCCGAAGTACCGCGGCGTAAAGGCATACGGCGGTCAGACAGTGACCGCCGGCAGCATCATCGTGCGCCAGTGCGGAACGAAGTTCCACCCCGGGAAAAACGTCGGCCTCGGACGCGATTTCACGCTCTTCGCACTCTGCGACGGCGTCGTCGAATTCGTCAAGTCCAAGCGCAGCTACGTAAACATCGTCCCTGTCACGGCGGAACTCTAATCCTATCGTAACAGCAAGACTTCTAAGGCGCCTGGTTTGAAGAGCTGCTAATTGCCCTGCAAACCAGGCACTTTTTTTGCCCAGGTTCAACGCATGAAGCCCATCCAAAACCCAAACCACACGACCAGGTTCTCAGGCTCCGTCAAGATGATCTTCTCCGACATCGACGGAACACTTTGCGACTTCACCAGAAAAGTCAACCCGATCGTCACGCAAGCCGTCCAGAAAACCATCCAATTGGGCATCCCCTTCGCCTTTGCAACAGGACGAGTCTATCCTTCGGTCCTACCCCTGATCAAGCAACTCGAACTCGTACACCCGCAAATCGCAAGCAACGGCGCCGAAATCATCGACCCCAACTCAAACGAACACATCTTCCACGAAACACTGGATCCGAATACACAAGCATACCTGCTTGACATCTGCAACCAATACAACTTCGCACACGTAGTATGCTCGGGGAACAGACTCCTCGCGACCAGATGGAAACCAGAATTCCAAATCTTCGAGGAATCTGGGCAGGCAACCGCCATCGTCGATCAACAGATGCTCAAATCATCGCCAGGCGAGAAAATCGCCGTCGTCGTTCTGCAAAGCCAAACGCAAGAACTACAGGAATTCGCAAATACGCTTGCGCAGATCAAACACCCAAAGGGCATCGCATTCAAGCAACTCGTCTCGGAACCGACCATTATGGACCTGGGACCCGAAACAACCAGCAAATTCAACGCGATCAAACTCCTTTGTCAGCGAAACGGATGCACCCTGGATCAGGTCATGGCAATCGGCGACGGCAACAACGATGCCGAAATGCTGCGTGGAGTCGGCTGCGGAGTCGCCATGGCCAATGCGGCGCAAAGCGCCCTTGACGCCGCAAACTTCATAGCGCCAGACGTATCCGAAAACGGAATCGTCAAAGCACTTGAATTCGCCTGGAAACATCCTTGAAATCAATTCGCCAAAGACTATATTCTCATCGTATTATCTACCGCGACCAGTATCATAGTTTTCAACGCAACGAACAACTAGAGGACTACAGATGGACAAGAAGATCAATGTGACGATTTGGAACGAATTCGTACACGAAAACACCAACGAAGCCTGCAAGAAAATGTATCCCGGCGGACTCCATCTCGCCATCGCGGCAGGTATCGCATGCGATGACTTCGACATCAAATACGCTACCCTGAACCAGGATGACGAACATGGACTCTCCGAAGATGTCCTCAAGAATACCGACGTGCTGATCTGGTGGGGACACTGCGCACATGACAAGGTCAAGGACGAAATCGTTGACAGGGTCATGAAACACGTCTGGGAAGGAATGGGAATCATCTGCCTGCACTCCGCACACATGTCAAAGGTCTTCAGAAGACTCAATGGAACAACCGGCAAGCTCCTTTGGCGCGAAGCCAACGAACGCGAACGCATCTGGTGCTCAAACCCAGGTCACCCAATCGCAAAAGGCCTCCCGGAATCCTTCTCACTCCCCTACGAGGAAATGTACGGCGAACCCTTCCAGGTCGCACCGGACGCGCAGCCGATCTTCATCTCCTGGTTCGAAGGCGGCAACGTCTTCCGCAGCGGATTGACGCTCCAGCGCGGCAATGGACGCCTCTTCTACTTCAGGCCTGGACACGAAACGTTCCCGACCTTCTACGATGCAAACGTCAGGAAGGTCATCCAAAACGCAGTCTACTGGTGCAACCCAACCTATCGAGCCGCGTATCCCAAAACACATAGGCCTGATGCAGACGAACCGATCACCAAGAAGGAAGTCGACTTCGGAAAGGCGGGAATCGTCCAGGATTGATACACTACAGGTAACTCACTAAACGAAACGCCACGACTGGGCACAGTCTCCGCTATGGATGATTGACCCCCTCGTGGCGTTCATTGTTCTCAACCATGATCCCACTCTACGACGCACACGCCCATCTGGCTGACCTGAGAATCAGGGAACAACTCCCGCACATCCTCAAGGTCGCGCAGGACAATGGCGTCCGGGGAATCGTCGCCAACGCCGCACAAGCCCAAGACTGGGAACCGATCCTCAACCTCGGAAGCCACCCCCTTATCATCACCGCAATAGGCATCCATCCGTTCTATGTTGAGCAATGGAACCCGCAACGGGAAGTTGAACTCGAGGAATTGCTGAAACAACATCCCGGCGCAACCGTCGGCGAAATCGGACTTGATGCATGGAAAGGACGGGATGGCCTGGAAAAACAAGTCGAGTGCATGCAAGAGCAATTGGCAATCGCCCGAAAATACAACAGGATCGTCTCGATCCATAACCGTAAAACCTGGGCGGACTTCTTTGCGATTCTCAAGCAGTTGGGCATCACGCAACTCAACGGAATCTGCCATAACTTTACAGGAAGCAATGAAATCGCCAAAACCCTACTCGACTTGGGGCTGTACCTCTCGTTCTGCGGACCGATTACCTCGCCTAACGCACATCGAATCCACAAAGCCGCCAAATTTGCGCCGCTAGACAGAATCTTGACCGAAACGGATTGCCCCGACCTGATTCCTCGCCAAGTCCAGGATCGCAACCTTTCGCAACCACAGGACGTCATCCATGTGGTCAATGCACTCGCGGAAATCAAGAACCTCGCCAGTACAACCGTCGCAGAACATGTCGAACTCAACTGGAACCGCCTCTTCAATGCCTAGCAACCTGCCCATCTATTCCGTCAAGCAAGACTGCCAGGACGCGCTCGCCGAGCACGGATGCTGCGTCGTCTCGGCACCTACCGGTTCGGGAAAATCAACCCAAGTTCCCAAGTTCATCCTCGAAACCCTTCCCCAGGACAACTCCAGGATCCTCGTGCTGCAACCGAGAAGACTGGCTGCAAGAATGCTTGCGGAACGGCTCGCCTTCGAATTGGACTCAACCATCGGCGATACAGTCGGATTCCTAACGCGATACGAACAGAAAGTCTCGGCGAACACAAGAATCCTTTTCATCACCGAGGGAATCCTTACGAAAATGCTCGTCGATGCGCCAACCCTCCCCAATGTCGCCGCAATCGTATTCGACGAATTCCACGAGCGAAGCCTCAACACCGACATCGGGTTTGCCATGGCGGTCCATACCCGAAAGCAAAGCCGCCCCGACCTCAAGCTGGTCGTGATGTCAGCAACGATCGAGGCAACCCCAATCTGCCAATTCCTGGACAATTGCCCGCACATCCACGCCGAAGGGCGAATCCACCCGATCAACATCCTCTACCTGAAGCCACCGCTCCCGATAAACCCATTCAAGGGCGCAACAAACGCAGTACGGCAAATCATCAAGAACAACCTCCCGGGAGACATCCTCGTTTTCATGCCGGGAGCATACGAAATCAACAAGACAATCGAGGAATGCAGACTCGCAGACCTGCAGGAAAAACTCCTGCTGCTCCCGCTCTATGGGGACCTCCCACCAGAAAAACAACGGGAAGTCATGAACAAGGCAGAAGTCAGAAAGGTCATCGTCGCAACAAATATCGCCGAAACATCCCTGACCATCCCAGGCGTCAGGCACGTGATCGACTCGGGCCTCGTTAGAATGGCCCGATTCGAACCAGCAAGGGGAATCGACATCCTTTCTACAAAGCCCATAGCCAGGGACGCCGCAGACCAACGCGCAGGACGTGCAGGACGGGAAGCCCCTGGAACGTGCCAAAGGCTCTGGACAGAAGTCGAGCAAAACGCAAAGCCGTCAAAGTCAATCCCGGAAATCCAACGACTCGACCTGGCTGACACGATCCTCAACCTCTCTGCCTTCGGATTCAACGATCCCAATCAATTCAATTGGTTCGAGAACCCACCGCCCAAAATGCTCGCCGAATCCGTCGCGCTCCTCGAAAAACTCAATCTTCTCAAGCCCAACTTCAAGGGAATCACGCAACTGGGGCGAAAGCTCCAGGCGATACCGGCACACTCGAGGCTTGCGTTACTTATCTACCTGGGAGCGCAAAACAACTGCCTCAACCTCGCAGCCACCGCAGCCGCAATCATCTCGGAAAGACCGCTCGTCACCAATATCGCCACAAACAACGCCATCCGTTCCCAACTCAGGCAAAACGCCAAATCGCTCAAAAAAACCAACCACGTCCCACAATCGGATTTCATTAACCTTTTCAACCTTCTCCAGATCGCCAAAGACAATAAATTCAACCCGAAAACCTGCCAGGAAATCGGCGTGCATCACGCCGCCGCGCACGATGTGGACAGAACGAAAAACGATCTCGTCAACGTTGCGACCAAGCTCGGCTGGACCAAGACAAATTCAAATAAACAACTCGATGACGAAGCCGAATTCCTGCTCCGCATCCTAAAGACATTCCCGGATAAAATCGCAAAGCGAAAAGACCAGGGAACCCTGCTCTGCGAAATCCCAGGAGGAAAACACGCCACCCTGGACAAGAATTCCGTCGCACGGGACGAACCGCTTATCGTCGCCGCAGAACTCAGGGAGGCAAGCGGCAATTCGCCAGCACAAGGCACAAAACTCATCCTCTCGCTCGTCTCGGGAATCCAGGAACAATGGCTTTGGGATGAATTCCCTGACGAATGGCAGGACGCTAGCGAGATCATCTGGGACGAAAAACAGCAACGGGTCGTCAGCAGATACGCCGTGACATGCCTCGGGTTGGTGATGGAAGAAACAATCAAGTACGACCCAGACCCGGAACTCGCGTCGCCGCTGCTCGCACAGAAAATCACGGAAGGGAAACTCAATTTGCCAAATTGGAACGACGACGTAGAAAAGTGGATCGCAAGAGTCAGGTGGACCGCCGAAACATTCCCCGATCATCCTCTCCCCAAGTACGATGAAAACGACAAGGCGAAAATCATCGAAACCCTCTGCGCCGGCGAAACCTCATACAAGGCAGTCATGTCGAAACCCTGCCTGGATGCCGTCAGAAATCTCCTGAAGCCCAAGGACATCCAATTTGTCGAAGCGATGGCGCCCGCGCAAATCACGCTCCCGAAGGGACGGAGAATGAAAATCGACTACGTCCCCGGGCAACCACCAAAGGGACGCGCACGAATCCAAGACATCTACGACATGACGGCAACGATACGAGTCGCCAACGGACAAGTCCCAATCCTGATGGATATTTTGGCTCCCAATAACAGGACAGTCCAAATCACCCAGGACATGGAAAGCTTCTGGTCGGTACAATACCCAAAAATCAAACCAGCCCTCTCGCGAAGATACCCTAAGCACGAATGGAGGTGACCGAGGGTGACCATACCTGAAACCGTCTCGTTCCGAAGAAGGGCAAATCTGGCGACCAGCCTGGCTGGGCTTTGTCATGTCTAGCCGCTTGAGCGGCGACATTAACGTCCCGGTCCCAGTTTCCTATCCCAGTCCCATACGTCCTATTTGTCCCATAGGTCTCATTCGTCCCAGTCCCAGTCCCATTATCCCCAGTCCCATTCTCCTATTTCGTCCACTCCAGCTTGCCTTTGCCTTCGAGTGTAGCCACAAGCACCTTGTGGTTTTCAATCCACTCGGCATTGATAGCTTGTCCACGCCAAAGGATGGACTTGGGAGCGGCCTCGATGCCTGAAATGACCACATCCGTCGGCTTTCCCGGCCAAAGATCAAGTTCGATTGCATAGGCACCAGCCTTCGCGGACGGAAGAACCTCGATGCAGCCAAGAGCATGGGCGATGATACCGGGTTCAACCAGCCGCTTGCCGACAATTGGCTGTTCAGAGTAGGTCTCGGGCAACGTCAATTGAAGAGTGCCAGGGTTGATGGACGGTGGAGACTTTGAACGCATGTGCAATCCGTAGGCGTCCGGAAGAAGCCCCCAGAGCTTCGCGTCGTAGCCGTCGCCTTCTTGATTGGTAATGCGAAGTCCCGTGAGCGTAATGCCATCGGCAAGCTGTTTCCAAAGCGCTCTGCGCTGGGGATCTTGCACATATTCGATATATTGGTAGAGGGAGTTTCTGTACACGCAACCGCACCACTGGACTGGGAGTCCCACCCAGAATGTCCCATCGTAGTGCGTTGCCCCCAGTACGGCGATCGTTGCGTAGGCACCATCTGGATTGGCTTTTGGCAAGGGAGTTTGGAGATAGACGAACGGGATTCCCGTCAGCGCCCAGTATTCCGCGTGCTTGAGGTATTTGGGATCGCCGCTGAGCCTGTAGCCGTTCAAGCAGTTTCTAAGCATGTGCGCCGCCCCCAGTATATCGGGTGAATGCAATGGGATCTCCCAGACTTGCGCACCTCTCGGAACATCGTTCTTGTAAAGTTCCAGCGACTTGTCGAGCGCTTCAAGATACAGCTTCCTGAGTTCGGCGTTCCCCGTAGCGACCGCGATTCTTCCCACTCCCTTGAGCGCTTCCGCCGTATATCCGTTTGCGTGGTTGGTCCAATGTGTCTTGCCAAGGTCGCACTTGGTTGGATCCATCTGCATATAGGATCGAGCCCCCTCTGGCGTAAATGACGCCAGACGTTGCTTGGCATACCTGACATTCGCATTAAGCCAACTTTTCGTCACATTGAAGTATAGGCAGCTGTAAAGACCATTGAAGTCGTGGGAAACCGATGCGCTCACACGGTTTGATTTCAGCAGTTCGGGCACGACTTCGTCGATCCTGGCATTGATCCTTGCCGCAAGGGCGGGATCGTTGGTCTTCTTGGCGATGTAGTCCATATGAACGATTGGATCCCCGGCGAAGATCGGGAGACGCTTTCCCGCCATTGGAACCCAGGCGTGACGCCACATCTTGTTTTCGTATGCGACAGAATCAAGCCAACCACGTGCAAGAAGCTCGAGCGCGCCCTGGAAGCCACCCTGGAAAACTGGCAATTCCGGCATGGTTGCGCTACTTGCAAAACTATCGATTGCGGAAGCCATCGTATCGTCACCAGAGCCGGCTGATATCCTTGTCGTGAAGGATTGTACCGCATTTGCCTCCCATTTGACCGACTTGTAGACGTTGAAGTCGTTTTCAAGACGCCCCTCCTGGGTTCCCGGCGACCACAAGGCAAAGAGATGCCCGCCTGAATTGAAAAGACGATCTGGAGAATCAAAAACCGTTGCCGGCAATTTGCCATAGTCCCAGGCAATCGACAGCCAGCGGCGATTGGCGGAAATCGCCATCATCGGAAAGCATATCTTGTACTCCGATACCATGATCCTATTAGCTTTCAATGACGTGACTTCCTTGATGTCAGAGGATGGTTCGTCAACCAGATACTCGACTCCCGGGAAGAGCGCCTGGGACTTGCTGGATCCAAATGTTCCTGCCCCGGGGAACAACGTTGTCCAGGGAACGTGAACCATGTCGCGTGCCTTGTCACAACGAAATGACGTCGTGACCTCCAACGTTCCGGGTCTCGCGGCCTTGAACAACCTTGTCGCCGTCCAGGCGCCTCCGTCATCATCCTTGAATGCGGTCACGACCGTCAGGGTCTTCTCGTCTCTGGAAATCTTCGAAGCTTCTTTCGCCAGTTGAACCACCTGGGGTTTTCCGTTCAGAATCGTGACCAGTTCCGGTTTATTGTGCCCGCAAGCAAAAGCCTGTCCGGCGACCTCAAGCACGAAATCGTCCCAACTGTTCCCATGCCTGAGCGTCAAATCACCGCTATTGAGGATGTGTGTTCCACCGGAAACCGGGTTTGCCTTGATGAAATCTGGCTTGTAAAGCGTCTTGATTGGCGTAATCGTGATGTACCCGAGCGTCATTTCGCTGTTGCCTGCCGGCGGATCAATCCTCAGGCGATCGCCCGGCTTGAGAGGCGGGATATAGGTCGAACGGAGTTCCCAGTCATTTCGCATGGTCCCATTGAGCCTGCTGGACTTGTCGGCCCTGAACGACTCGCCATAGAAGAGTTGTAGGCTTGTTGAATCGGACTTGACATAAGCCTGGAGGAGGAACTTGTCGTACTCGCCAACCGGAAGATTGGGAATCGGAGGACTTTCAGCCCACGGATCGTAACCATCGCGGCTGACCACATGAAACCCCTCCGCAGTCGCCTCAGAGGAATGGACATGGCGATTAACCGTCCAACCGCAATCCTTCCCGCCGCGAAAATCAAAAGCCATAACGGGAACCTCGCTGAAGGCATTGAGCGCAAGCAATGCCAGAACAACTGAAAGAACTAGCATGTAACTTCATCCAATACAATTAGTTAAACAATTTATGACCCAGACGCCGACTTCCAGAAAACCTGCAACGAAACTGAAACAACATTAGACTAATACCAGTTGCGGATTTTTTCAATCAAGGATGAAAAAGGCTGTCTTGACGCCAAGTTACGACAAAGCCTCAGACAGAGGCATCCTAGGTGCCGTACCTGATTCAAGACCTAGAGAATAAGGATTGTCTCTCCCTGGAACAAAACGGAAAGATGTCAAGATACTTGAGTGCGAAATGGTCAGGAAATCCCTTGTTGACTAGTTGCTTGAATCCTGAATTGTTTTTTTAAATCTTTCGTACTCAAAAGGCATGTGACATGCCCTAAAAAACCTTCCTTTTTCTGAAAATCTATTTCTTAAAACCTAGAAAATTTTCGCAAATTTGTTGCCTTTTTTTGTCTTTACCCTTGATTTTGATTTTGGAATTGTTATAATAGACAATGAGGTTGTCTTTAGTCCGTGTGAAATTGTGTTTTCTAACAGCAATAAGGAGATGATTGAGCATGAAGAGAAAATTATGTTTTACGCTGATTGAACTGCTGGTCGTCATCGCAATTATCGCCATCCTGGCCGCCATGCTGCTGCCCGCGCTGTCAAAGGCGCGCGAAAAGGCACGTGCCGCATCATGCGTCAGCAACCTGAAGCAACTTGGCCTGGCGATGGCCATGTACACCGACGATAGCGACGATGTCATGATGGATGGACGAGTCACAGGCGTCAACAACAACGCAGGCGGCTGGCCGACGGACCTGAACAACTACTCCCCGTTCAACTACAAGAATAACGAGCTGTACTGGGGAATCGTGATGGTGGGATATGTCGGTGACAAGAAAGTGTACGGCTGCCCCAGCGCCATCTATGTGGACAACTATCCTAGAGACAACGTCAGCCCGAACTTGATCTACGGTCAAAGCAACTTCAACAAGTTTTCCGCATACGGCTATCCAGGATGCTTCTGGTCCGGAGGCACAAAGGCTCACGCTGCAAAACGTCCATCCGAAACCGTCTATACCCAGGATACTTTCGAGCACTGGTATGACAACAATGGCGACATGCCATTCAACAACATGACGCAGTGGGGTACCAACGTCAACGCCAGAAATGAGTATTTCCGCCATAATGACATGGGAAATATATGCTGGCTGGACGGACATGTCAGCGCCATCAAAAACCACTTGAACCATCCAAAGGAATGGTGGGACTACAGAGATCAGTAAGCATACCTGACAGTTGATTGAATAGCACTAAGGCCGTCGCCGAACTTGCGGGCGACGGTCTTTTTTTGTGTACCCTGAGATTGCCTGCCCAACCAATCCTGCCATTTGTGAAATCTTCTTGTTGTCTGCCTTGGTCTTTTGTTAATCTTGCGAGGAACAATCATTTTGACCTTTTCATGCCTTCGTACTCAAAAGACATCTGGCACGCCCCTTCTGTTTGTGAATTTGAAATCTATCCCCTAACCATGTAAAATCTATGTAAAATGCTCTATATTAACTATTTACGCACTTGACTTCCTCATGAAACAAGGTAAATTAAATAGTAACAAGTATTTCACGTTCGAGTGCTGAAAAATCCAAGTGTTTTTAGTTACAAAGAAAGGAGATCAATGAGAATGAGGAAGAAATTGTGTTTTACGCTGATTGAACTGCTGGTCGTCATCGCGATCATCGCCATCCTGGCAGCCATGCTGCTGCCCGCGCTGTCAAAGGCACGCGAAAAGGCCCGAGCCGCATCATGCGTCAGCAACCTGAAGCAACTCGGCCTGGCGATGGCCATGTACACCGACGACAGCGAAGGCATCATGAACGACGGACGCGTCTCGGGCATCAACAACAACGCCGGCGGATGGCCGACGGATATGAATACCTACTCGCCGTTCAACTACACGAACAACCAGCTGTACTGGGGAATCGTGATGGTGGGCTATGTCGGCGACAAGAAGGTGTTCGGATGCCCAAGCGCCGTCAACGTGGACAACTATCCCGCCGATAGCGTAGCGAACCTGATTACCGGCCAGGACAACTACAACAAGTATTCCGCCTACGGCTATCCAGGATGCTTTTGGGAAGGGGGCAAGAAGATCCTCGCCGCCAAGCGCCCATCCGAAACCGTCTATATCCAGGATACCTTCGAGCACAGGTATGACAACAACGGAGACATGCCCTTCAACAACATGACCCAGTGGGGAACCAACGTCATCGCCAGGCAGGAATATTTCCGCCACAATGACATGGGCAATATCTGCTGGATAGACGGACATGTCAGCTCCTACAAAAACTACCTGAACCATCCGAAGGAATGGTGGGACTATTCCTTGCAATAGTACTCATTCCTGACTGTTGATTGATTATCATTGACCGTCGCCTGCCTTGTGGGCGACGGTCTTTTTTGTGTATCCTGAGATTGCCTGCCAAGTCAAACTTGCCATTTGTGAAATCTTCTTGTTATTTGCCTTGAGCTTTTGCTAATCTTGCGAGGAACAATCATTTTGACCTTTTCATGCCTTCGTACTCAAATAACATCTGACTTGCCCCTCCTGCTTGCTAATTTGAAATCTACCCCCTAACCATGTAAAATCTATGTAAAATGTTCTCTATTAAGCATTTACGTTCTTGACTTTTTCGTGAAACATGGTAAGTTAAATAGTAATAAGTTTTCCGTTCGAGTGCTGAAAAGCACAAGTGTTTTCAGTAAAAGTAAGTAAGGAGAGTATTGAGAATGAAGAAGAAATTATGTTTTACGCTGATTGAACTGCTGGTCGTCATCGCGATCATCGCAATCCTGGCCGCCATGTTGCTGCCGGCCTTGTCAAAGGCGCGCGAAAAGGCCCGAGCCGTATCCTGCGTCAGCAACCTGAAGCAAATCGGTCTGGCGATGAACATGTACACAGACGACAGCGACGACACCATGAATGACGGAACGGTCACAGGCATCAACAACAACGCCGGCGGATGGCCGACGGACCTGAACAACTACTCACCGTTCAACTACAAGAACAACGAGCTGTACTGGGGAATCGTGATGGTGGGCTATGTCGGCGACAAGCAAGTATTCGGCTGCCCCAGCGCCATCAACGTGGACAACTATCCTCGCAGGAACCTCAGTGCCAACCTGATTTTCGGTCAGGCCAACTACTGCAAGTATTCCGCCTACGGCTATCCGGGATGCTTTTGGGAAGGGGGCATGAAAGTTCATGGCGCAAAGCGTCCATCAGAAACCGTCTATATCCAGGACACCTTCGAGCACAGGTATGACAACAACGGAGACATGCCATTCAAGAAAGACAGTAACGCCCCCATGCATCAGTGGGGAAACAACCCTCTCGCCAGGCAGGAGTATTTCCGCCACAACGACATGGGGAATGTCTGCTGGCTGGACGGGCATGTCAGTTCCCTCAAAAACCACCTGTGCTATCCGAGAGAATGGTGGGAGTACACCCTGCAATAACGTAAGCAATTCTGACTGTTGATTAATTAGCATTGGAACGAAGCCGTTGCCACTTTGTGGACGATGGCTTTTTTTGTGTACCCCTGAGATTGCCTGCCAAATCAATCTTGCCACTTGTGAAATCTTCTTGCTATTTGTCTTGATCTTTTGGCAATCTTGCGAAGAATAATTATTTTGATCTTTTCATGCTTTCGTACTCAAAAGGCATCTGACATGCCCCTTCTGCTTGTTAATTTGAATTTTATTCTTTAACCATGCAAAATCCATGTAAAATGCTCTCTATTAACTGTTTACATAATTGATTTTTTCGTGAAACAAGGTAAATTAAATAGTAACAAGTTTTCCCGTTCGAGTGTTGTAAAATATAAGTGTTTTAACAAAGAAGGAGAGTATTGAGAATGAGAAAGAAATTGTATTTTACGCTGATTGAATTGTTGGTCGTCATCGCGATCATCGCCATCCTGGCAGCCATGCTGCTGCCCGCGCTGTCAAAGGCGCGCGAAAAGGCCCGTGCCGCATCATGCGTCAGCAACCTGAAGCAACTCGGCCTGGCGATGGCCATGTACACAGACGACAGCGGCGGCATCATGAACGACGGACAGGTCTCGGGCATTAACAACAACGCCGGCGGATGGCCGACAAACATGAACACCTACTCGCCGTTCAACTACGCAAGCCACCAGCTGTACTGGGGAATCGTGCTGGTGGGCTACGTAGGAGACAAGAAGGTGTTCGGCTGCCCAAGCGCCGTCAACGTGGACAACTTTCCTGCCGACAGCGTCCCGAACCTGATCACCGGGCAGAACAACTATAACAAGTTTTCCTCCTACGGCTATCCGGGACACTTTTGGGAAGGGGGCAGGAAGATCCATGGCGCAAAGCGCCCAGCCGAAACCGTATATACCCAGGACACCTTCGAGCACAGGTATGACAACAACGGAGACATGCCATTCAACAACATGACCCAGTGGGGAAGCAACCCCATCGCCAGGCAGGAATATTTCCGCCACAACGACATGGGAAACATCTGCTGGGTGGATGGACATGTCAGCGCCATCAAAAACTACCTGAACCATCCGGAAGAATGGTGGAACTATTTCTTGCAATAGTAAGCATTCCTGACCGTAGAATGACTATCACTAGAACGGGGCCGTTGCCAACTTTGTCGGCAATGGTTTTTTTTGCCCTGAAGAACCCGGCCAAACGAACCTTGCCATGCATGAAATCGACAAGGCTCAAAGAAATTCCAAGCGAATTTGTTTTTAGGCCTGAGAATTTCAGGCAAATTTCCTCGAAAGAAAAATCTCCGCCTTGGTTTTCGTCTTGACCTGGTGTTGATTTGGCGAGAAAAAACCATCTCGATTTTTAAACGGCTCCTTCCGTACCTAAATGGCATGTGACATGCACCTTTCTTCTTGTTACCGTGGAAAGGTTTTACCGCTTCCCAAAAAACAAAAAAAATAGCTGTTTTTTAAATTTTTCTCCTTGATTTTGGTCTTGGATATTGATATTATAATTATTAATGATTTTTGTTGGAGTGAGATTATTTTTCGTTGCGGTAGTAAAGTGGTTTTGTAACAACAGAGGAGGTATCGAACATGAAGAGAAAATTGTATTTTACGCTGATTGAATTGTTGGTCGTCATCGCGATCATCGCCATCCTGGCCGCCATGCTGCTGCCCGCGCTGTCAAAGGCGCGCGAAAAGGCACGCGCCGCATCCTGCGTCAGCAACCTGAAGCAACTAGGCCTGGCGATGGCCATGTACACAGACGACAGCGAAGGCATCATGAATGACGGACGAGTCTCGGGCGTCAACAACAACGCCGGCGGATGGCCGACGGACATGAACACCTACTCCCCGTTCAACTACACGAACAACCAGCTGTACTGGGGAATCGTGATGGTGGGCTATGTCGGCGACAAGAAGGTATACGGTTGCCCAAGCGCCGTCTATGTGGACAACTATCCCGCTGACAGCGTCCCGAACCTGCTTACCGGGCAGGCCAACTACAACAAGTATTCCGCCTACGGCTATCCGGGATGCTTTTGGGAAGGTGGCAAGAAGATCCTCGCCGCAAAGCGTCCCTCCGAAACCGTCTATGTCCAGGACACTTTCGAGCACAGGTATGACAACAACGGCGACATGCCCTTCGACAACATGACGCAGTGGGGCACCAACGTCAACGCCAGAAACGAGTATTTCCGCCACAATGACATGGGCAATATCTGCTGGATAGACGGACATGTCAGCTCCTACAAAAACCACTTGAACCATCCGAAGGAATGGTGGGACTATTCCTTGCAATAAAACGCACTCCTGACTGTTGACTGAAGATTACTGGACCGTCGCCTGCCTTGTGGGCGACGGTCTTTTTTGTTTTTTGTCTTGAACCGATCCTGATTTAGCGATGGGAAACCATCCCAAATTTTTCACGCTTTCGTACTCAAATGGCATGTGACATGCCTCTTCCTACTTGTGTCTGCGAAATTGTTTTAGGCAGGATGGAAAAAGCTGGGAAGGAGCACAAGGACTTTTCCTGCGCAACCAGCTTGACTTTTCTCCAAACACTGACAATGTAGTTGTTCGGTGTTTTTCCTGGTTTGATCGTGCATCCCAAATAGTTTCCAAAATCGAATGGAGGATCAAGACAATGCGTGAATTGGCGATTTTCGGTGGTGATCCAGTAGTATCGGCAGGCGAAGTCAAGTCATGGCCACCCATTACCCAGGCCGATCGGGATGCCGTCAATGCGGTATTCGATTCGAACATCTTCCACGGAAGCAATGCCCCGCAGGCAACGGCACTGCAACGCGAGCTGGAGGAATATTTTGGAGTGAAGCACTGCTTGTCGGTCAACAGCGGGACAGCCGCCTTGCACATGGCAATCGCCTCGTTGGGAATTGGTCCGGGCGATGAGGTCATCGTACCGGCATTTACCTTCTGGGCAACGGCCGCGGCAGTCCTGCACCACAATGCCATCCCGGTATTCGTCGATATCGAGGATGATGCGTTTTGCATCGACGCCAACAAGATCGAGGCGGCGATCACGGACAAGACCAAGGCGATCTTGCCAGTCCATATCCATGGAATGCCGGCGAACATGGACGCGATCATGGCAATCGCAAAGAAGCACAACCTGAAAGTCGTAGGGGATGCCTGCCAAGCGCATGGAGCGGCGGTGAACGGGAAAAAGGTCGGCAGCATCGAAGACACCGCTGGATTCAGCACCAATCGATCGAAAAACCTGTCCAGCGGAGAAGGCGGATTCTTCGTCACGAACGACGATGACGCCTTTGCAGTTGCGAAGCAATTGCGCGAGTTTGGCGAGGTCGTGCTGCCATCCGGCACCCGCGAGTACAATTCCTTTGGCTTGGGTTGGAACTACCGCTCCCACGAGTTCATCAATGCGTTTTGCCGGTCGCAATTGAAGCACTTGCCTGAAAACAATGCGAAGCGCCAGGAGTTCGCGGCATTTTTGACCCGCGAGCTGACCAATATCCCAGGTTTCCGCGGCCCGTACACGCCTCCAGGCCGCGAGCCGGTCTACTTCAGCTACATCGTTCGTTTCTGCCCTGAGGAATTGGGCTTGGACTTGACAATGGCAGAATACAAGTCAGCGGTCATGAAGATACTTGCGGCGGAAGGCATTCGCCTGGGCCAGTGGCAGACCCGCCCCGTTCCAGGGCAAGACGTGTTCCTGAAGAAGCAGGGCTACGGCAAGGGATGCCCGTGGGAATGCTCGCATTACAACAAGAAAATCGAATATCGCGGCGAAGACTATCCCGTCACGGTGGATTTCATTGCCAGCCACTCCTATCTGGCAGGCGTCTATCCGCCAAATACATTGGACCTGATGGCAAAGTACATCGAAGGATTCAAGAAAGTTTCCGCCCAACCTGACAAAATCGTCAAGGTCGCAAAGGAAAAGCGATAGTTCACCACAGGAGACATAACCATGATTAAAACATCCGTTATGCTGATGAACGCCAATGGACCCGACGGAAATCAGAGGGATTGGATCAAGCAGCTGGAATTCTGGAAAACCCTCGGACTGGAAGGAGTCGATATCTTCCACGTCATGCTCAATCGATACAATATCCCATTGAAGGACATGAAATCCACATTGGACAAGTTGGGCTTGGCGCCGACCCTCTACGCCATCCCTACGGATCTGGTATCCCCAGACCCGGAAGTTCGTGCCAAATCCTTGGACACCGTCAAAAAGGGCATTGAAGCGTGCAAGTTCCTGGGAGTCGATCACCTGTTCAGCCATGGAGGACAGCATACCAACGAGGGCGAGGAAGCTTTTGCGCGCTATATGGACGGATTGGCAAAAGCAGCAGACATCTGCGCCGAAGCCAATATCTTGTTTTCGATTGAAAATGCAGGCAAGATGTGCAATTCAGGCGAATCGTTGGCGAGGACGCTCAAGGAAGTCAACCGCCCAAACATGAGAGTGACTTTTGACGGCGGCAATTTCATCACCTGCGGCTTTGAACCCCACGACGCAATCCTGCAGCTGAAGTCATCCGTCGTCCATGTCCATGTCAAGTCGCACGAGCCCGCGCCCGCAGGATCGCCGAGACCATACAAGTATTGCCCAACTGGAGTAGGACACCCGGATTACCGCTATATTCGAGACCAACTCCTTTCCGCAGGCTACGATGGCTGGTTCGCATTCGAGCCGGAAGGCGGCTTCGATTCGGATTGGGACAGGTCGATTCGCACAGTGGCGGAAATCCTCGCCGAAGTTCGCTAGACAACGGCTAGTCGCCCCGCAGGCAAAAGTACAACACGATACCAAACACGGACAAAAAGACCAGAATCGCGCTAATCAAGCGACTCAGTTCAACCTTGCCAGAAACGCCCGGTTGCGCATCAAAGTCACCTGAATGCAAATTGGCACGATCCTGGTCGATGCCTTTAAGGCTCGCACCATCAAGACCGGAAGCATTTTTCATGTTGCCATCTTGACTACCGCCACGAGATTGCTTCCCTGCCTCTCTTCGGAGTCCTTCCGTTCCCAACGGTGGAGTTGCCGCGCCAAGCGCCTTCACGAAGTCAGCGCAACTGGCAAACCGTTGGGTGGAATCCTTGGACAACGCCCGTCCCAGGGCATATTGGGCGGACGCACTCAAACGCTCCCACCCTTGCCCATCAACCATCTGGGCATCAACCCCGTACATTTCAGCGATCAGAACACCAAAGTCGTACTGGTCGCGAAGGATCAGGGATGACAAAGGCTCATCGTCAGAACTCGAACCCGAAATGTGCTTCTCGATCAAGCGGTCGTACCCGAAGTTGGCGACTTTCACCGTCCCGTCAGTCAACAGAATGACGCTTTCAGCATCGATATCGCCATGCACGACCCCATGCGAATGCGCCTGATCCAACGCCTCGGCAATACGCCGCGCCAACGGAAGAACGTCATCGTTTTCGACAACTCTTCCCGAGCGCCGCCACCCGTCAAGCCTCTCCTGCAATGATCGTCCGCTCGCCAATTCGCTGACGATGAACAACCTCCCTTGATTTTCGTCCTTGACCAAGCCCAGGGTCTTTGCCACGCCGGGATGCCGAATCCGCCGTTTTGCGGCGACCATTTTCCTTATTTCCTCAGCGAATTCGGCATCGTCGACCAGAGTCAACGGCAAGAGAGTCAGCAGTACGCCATCTCCAGTTTTTTCGTCTTTGCATTCCCAGGATTCGCTTTCTCGCGAAGCAAGGACCAGATATCTTTCTCCCAGAACGGTAGACTTTTTGATCATGTCGCCAAAGGAGCCAGCCATTGTCTGTCAAACCTCTCTAGTTGCTTGATTTGCGGGGACTTGAAAACCCAGTGATTGCAATGCGGCCACGAAATCTTGTGGCAAATCGGCGATGCAATGCATTGGCTTTCCGTGTTTCGGGTGGGGGAAATCGAGTTTCCAGGCATGGAGCATTTGCCGTGGTGCTGGATACGGACTCCATTTTGGGTTCCCACCATACAGCGAATCTCCCAGGACGGGATGGTTGAGGCTTGAAAAGTGAACCCGTATCTGATGGGTGCGTCCAGTCAAGATTTTCACTTCAACAAACGAGCAACCTTGCGAGCACTCAAGCACGCGATAGGTGGTCAAAGCATACTTGCCGCCCTCACGAACAACCGCCATCTTCTTGCGCTGGGTGGGATGACGACCAATCGGTCCCTCGACGCGCCCCGATTTCGCCTCGACATTGCCAAGCACAATCGCCAAGTACGTCTTCTCAAGGTTCTGTTCCTTGAACATCGCCTTGAGAGCAGATCTGCTCTCAAGGTTCTTGGCGACCACCAGCACACCGGACGTATCCTTGTCAAGGCGATGGACAATTCCTGGCCGCTGGGTATCGTCAATCATCTCCTCGAAGCTCTTCTCGTCATGGTAGAGCAAGCCCTGGACCAGCGTGCCCGTCTTGTTGCCATGCGCAGGATGGACGACCAATCCCGCCGGCTTGTTCAAGACGATCACATCCTCGTCCTCAATCAGGATATCCAAAGGGATGTTTTCTGGAACCAGCACGCCGGACGCCTCGTCAGGCATCGCGAATTCAACGACGTTTCCAGGCCAAACCTTGCAGGATCGCCGGCATTTCCGACCGTTCACGAACACCAAACCATCGTCCAAACGATGCTGGAAAAATGCACGAGAACGCTCGGGGAACTGCTGGGCAAGGAAAATATCGACCCTGACGCCTTCCCGGAACTGGTCGCCGACCACGCTTTCAATCACTTCTCTTTCGGCTGTTTCGTCATCCCACATTGCCCTTCCTCCGCGACCCTGGTACGCTCCCGCCAACTCAACCACGCAAATGACAAGACAAGGACAGGCAAAAGCCACAGGCAT
>JAGVUR010000211.1 GCA_019136135.1 Verrucomicrobiota bacterium | reverse complement strand
CTATGACGAAGCCACGAAAACATGGACAGTGGTTCTGCGTCCGGGCGGCGAAAACGCCGGAATCCAGCTTTTGGAACAGAAACTTTACGAGGCCCCCGAGAATGGCTATGCGGCAGAGCTGGAACTCAACCTAAAGGAAGGAGATGAACCGAAGCTCAAAGGGCGCTTCCTCTACATCCGCATCCGCAATTGCGACATGTACGCGAGGATAGAACTGGATAGTGCTGTCATCAATGGAAACAAGATTTACATGGGCGGCAACGCATTTGTCAACCCCTACGGCGACAGGTGCCTGGAAGCACTTGAATTCACGAGTGAAGGATATAAGGAATACACGCAATGCAAAAAGGATGCGAGAGAGGCCATGAAAAACCACAGGCTGATTCCCCGTCCGGATTTCAAGAAACTTATCAAGGAAGGCAAGGCGAAATACTGACGCAATTCATTCCCGAAACTGCTCCAGGATACGCAAAATGAAAAAATCAGCTTGGGTCATCATCATGTTTTCGGCGTGCATCGCCTGCCTGGCTCAGTCTTCAAAAAAGGGCAGGGGATGGGACGAGCTCCTGAAGGAGGCAAGGAAGGGAGAGCAGAAGGTCGAGTTCTACGGAGTTGTTCTTGACCAGTGGAAGAAGCCTGTGGAGGGGGCGGAAGTGCTTTACGAAACCAGCGCATACGGGATCTTTGAGCCGGTAAACAAAAAGGGGAAGGCCACAACGGATGCGGAGGGGAGGTTCGAGATCCACGGCGGAGCCGCGGCAAAGCTCTACATCAGGGACATTGTCCTGCATGGCTACGATTTCTCCTGGGAAGTGAATGAAAAACGCAGTTTCGACTATGACCGCGGCTACAGAAGCTGCCACCGTCCCGACAAATCCAATCCGGTCGCCTTCCACCTGCGGAAAAAGCTTGCGGCGGGAACCTACCTCTTGAAAGAGGAATTCACGATAGTCCTTGAAGCCGATGCGGAACAGGCATACTGGAGCAGGGATCTTGCCAAGGGGTGGTCTTTCGGCGCCCCGTCGGCTGTTAGACCCAAAGTGTTCCTTGACCTGGAGGTGACGGGCGGCATGGACGCTGAGAAAAGGGAATGGAGACTGACCTTCAAGACAAACGGGGAGCATTCGGGCATCCAGGTCCGGGATGAGTTCCTCTACGAGGCTCCTGCGGACGGGTATGCGAAATCCCTTGACGCCGTCTTCCCCGTCGCTGAATATGGAAAGTTCCCTGTCAGGTATCTGTATGTCCGCCTGAGGGAACCTGGCATGTACGCAAGGTTCGAGATTGGCGAAGATTCTGGCGCCGATGAAAAGAGGTTGCTCGTTCTATGCAAAGGAGTCGTCAATCCGTATGGAGATAGGAGCTTTGAGGAACTGAAGTATGACACACGCGTGGAACGTGTAAGATTCAGTCGTTGCCGTCATGAAGCAACAGATGCCTTTCGGCATCAGCGGCTTGCTCCCCGCCCGCCATTTGAAGAATGGATAAAGGAAGGCAAGGCAAGGTACTGACGGCATGACACCAATGATTTTCATGGTATTTTTTTGGAGGGGCGAATGGGAAAGAACTGTTGCATGAATCGTATTTGTGTCCATTTGAGTTTATTCGTGGTTCAAGCGTTGCCCTAGGAACCACGAATGGATACGAGTCATCCTAAAAAGCAATTGAGGCAATGACAACGGTTTGAATACGGGCACCCGGGGTGCTCGTACTCGGACGGTGCCGCCGGTCAAGCGGCTAAACATGGCAAAGCCCAAGAAGGCGGTTTGCATGGGTTTCATCATGGATTTGGAGTTGCTATGATTCCCCATGTGTCTCGTGGCTGGAAGGTTATTTTGTTGTTCAGCAGTTCGAGTGCGACCGGTGTTTTGGAGCCGTCGTGGTTGACTCGTTGCAGGGTGGCGTTTTGCGGGTTGATTCCAAGGTCTTTCCAGCTGACTGCGACGGTTGCTTCGATGGGTTCGTCCGCGAAGTTGGTGAAGGTAATCAGTGCCGAATCTATTTTCCCCGTGTCCCAGAGTCGGTTGCCGTCCTTGTCGTACTGGTACTTGACGATACGTCTTGCCCCTGCCTGGACGACTGCCTTTTCATTGTATGCGACTTTCCCGAAGAGATCCCAGTTTTCGTTCCATGTTGGGATGTTTCCCGAGATTTTCGGCGACCTCGTCATTTCTCCGTCATAGAAGAATTCGACCGTGTTTTGCCTGTAGTTCAGGAGCTTTTTGACGTAATCCAGTTGATTTTTTTCCCTGATGAAAGTGACTGGGAACCATCCCAGGATATCTCCGTTGATCAGGTTGTTTGCCCATTTCATCCTCATTGCCCTTGGGTTGTTGGGTATTGAGCTTCCGTAGAGGAACACAGCTCCGGAGTAAACGGTTGCGAAGGCGGGCACGATACGGTTGTCGTCGCCTTCGATTTGCCAGCAGATCATCATGTTCATCTGGTCGATGACTGTTTCGCTGTTTCCTTCCGTGGCGAAGATTTTGTCATCGGGGATTTGGTTTCTGATGTTTTCGAGTAGCTTTCTGTATTCTGCCGTCCACCAGTTTCCGCCCCTTGTCGGGTGTCCGTGTGTCGTGTCTTCGCATGGTACGGGTGGGCAAGCCCCGATTTGATCCATGTAGCATCCATCAAGTCCATAGATTGTTGTGATGTGCTTGACGTTTTCCGCAACCTTGTCCTTCCATATTTTCGAACCTGGGCACATCGGCGAGAATTTGACCCTGGAGCCGTCCGACTCCTTTGACTTGTAGTGTTCCGTGTAGGGTGTTCCGTCGGTTTTCTTGCAAGCACCGAGTTTTCCATGCGTTGAGTACTGGTAATCCTCGATTCCCCTGTCCCTGGTATCCCAGAGTCTTCCGTTGGTATAGGGGATGACATGCGCTCCTTCGGCTTGGATCGCCTTGACAGCTTCTTCGAAGCCTGGTTTTGCAGGGATGTAGTGCGGGTAGTCGTTGTCCCATGGGATTTGGTGCCAGCGGTACCAATGGACGCCGGTTTCGATGCCTGGGAGCAGGCTTCTGAATTCCTTGACTTGAGGGACGACCCTGTCGCCTGTCTCGGCGACTTTTTGGAAAACTCCTGTTCTCTTGAACCACATGGGTGCGTTGACTCGCCCTTGCGGTCCCATCTTTGGGAACCAGGAGGCTTGTTTTCTGACGAAGTCCCGATAAATGAGGGCAGCATCGTACCAGTCGCCATCAAAGGTTTTCCAGATGATTGTCCCGTCTGTTTCGGTCCATTGGTCCGGGTTGTCGCTTGAAGACGGGAGGATGTATGCGATGGCGAGCTTCGTCTCGAATGGCTCGAGCGTGGCGTCCATTGTGATGGTCTTGGCGGCTCCCGTAGGATCGTGCGAGGCAAGGTAGAATCCGATTTCCTTGGTTTTGTCCCAGAAGGCGAACCAAGGCATGGTGCACATGAAGGATGAGTAGTTTCCAGTGATTTTTCTGCTGCTTGTGGCGGGGTTGACGATTCTTGTTCCCATGGATTCCGGCACGACGCATTCGGTGGCTAATCCAAGATCCTGAAGCGAAAGCGAGGCGAATTCGAGTTCCATGGGGCGATAATCCTTGTTTCCCGTTGTGATTTTCGCCTTGAATTGGATGCCTTTTGTTTCCTTATTCGCGTCGATATTAAGTCTTAGCTGCAGGTTTTCGAGATTGTCGTTCGTGGTTGGCCCAGTGAAGACCAGTTCGTCGCCTTGCCAACGGATCGTTTCCCATGGCGTGCTTGAATCCAGCGCGATTCTTTCTCGTGTGCTGATCTGTTGGATGATGAGGCTGAAGAGATTTTGCGGATTATGTATCAGGTTGATGTTGGCTTGCTTGTGGAGGACGTGGGCTAGGGCGGCAGTTTGGCCCTCAGGCGTCGAATTGATCTTGAATCCAACCTGCAGGTCGTTGGATTCTCGGATTTCAACGTCTTTCAGGTCTGGCATTGCCGTGACATCCCTGAAGAATCCCGGTTGCTTTGGGATTGCCGCTCTTTCGATTTCAGATTCGATCTTTTGATTTGACGATCCGATTTGAAGCCAGGTTGATTGTGTTTTGGCCTGTTTGCTCCAAAATGTCCAGCTGCTTCTTCCGCTTGCATGGATGTACTTGATTTTCAGCGGCAGATGGACCATTGCCATCGGGCTTCCGGTGCGGATGGCGACGAAATCACCGTCTTCTTCAAAGGCCGCCCAGGACTTGAAGTAGTTGTGTCCCTTGGAGTCTTCGGCGGTTGGTCCTGATAGACGGCATTCGTTGGGGACGTCTCCGCCTTTCCAGGTACCGAGTCCACCATCGTTGAGGTGGAAAGACATAAAGTGGCGTTCTTTCCAGTCGAAGTGCTCATCCTGGCTGAAGGATGCGGTGACGTAGATCAGTTGGGGTTCGCGTTTGAACGATGTGAAGGCGTATGTGGCCCGTGGACTGTGTGGTGCTGCGATGCCTTTGTCATTGTGGTATTTTGCGTGCACGATGATGGATTTTGCGATCGGTCCCTCGAGTTCCTGGAGCAATGGCGACGGATCGTTGTGCAGTCTCCATTCGCCTTTTTCCTTAAGATGGTTGGGATCGTTTGAGTAGATCCTGTCCCCCCAAGTCATGTTGTCGAGGACTCGACCGGACTTGAAGGTGATTTTAGACGGGAAGGCACCCAGGGTGGCTTGGTCGAAATCGACGGTGAAATCATCGCCCTTGATGAAAGCCTTCGCCACGTTTTTGGGGTTTGTTTCGGCTCCAGGCTGCTTGGGCATGATGGTCACAAGCAGGGGCTGCCGCTGGGACTTTTCTGTGAGTTGCTGTGGGAATTGAATCGCCAGCGAGTTCGGTGGGATATTTTGGCACGGGAGGTCAATGCCTTCGCAACGCAATTGAGCCTGAGCTTGCGAGATGGGCAGGATCACCAGTCCATTGTCCGGGATTTTGGCAATTTCGAACTGCTGTGCGAAGATGGTTGCGGCAAGAAGTAGCGAGGTGGTGAGGATTCGTTTCATTTCAGTGCTCAGTTTGTGGTGATTGTGACCTTGAAGATATCTTTTGGATCGAGCTCAAGCGTGAGCGGATTGACGGCAAGATGGTTTTCGATCAGAATCTTTTGCTGGTCGTCGTGATTGGTTGCGACGACCTTGACGGACTTGGCGTTTGGCAGGAGTTCCTCCAGGTTTGGCTCGTAGGTTGCTTTGGGGAGCTTCGGAGCCAAGACGAGTTCGAAGGCGTTGTTGTTTTTCGGGATGATTCTGCAGGCGCCGTTGGTCTTGACGAAGCCGAAGTCGATGACCGGGTTGCCGGGATTGAGCTGCAGGAGTTCCGCTGTCCTGGGCGGAATCTTGGTCAGCGTGACGGATGTGACCACGCCGTCCTCTCGCTTGACCTTGAGGTTTGCCACATGAGCCTTGTGGACACAAACCCCTTCCCGTTGCAGCGGAATCATCATCAAGCCTTGTTGACGATAGAGGCCGACGAACATCTTGTACTCCTCCAAGGTTTCCTCGACGGGGATGGTGACCGTTCGACGAGTGCTGACGGTTGTTCCTGGCTTCCATTGCGTCGGTGGAACCGGGGGAGTGTGGTCGTCCTGGAAATGGATCTTGGAATCCTTCATGTCGTTGAAATGGGTGAAGGCATGCCAGTTTTCGATGGTGGGTTGTTCCACGTCCCAAATCAGGTCGTAGGAGAATTTGCCTTTCCCGTGGTCGGTGACGTTTTCGATTCTCGGGTATGCGTTGATCGTATTTGGATTGACGCTGCGATTTCTCGGTCTTGCGTTGGCGTAGCGGATTCCGGTCGGAGTGACCGAGTACTCCCTGAACAATCCGTCCTTGACCTCGAAAGCCAGGATTGCGTTGTTGTCATATTTCGCCAGGAAGCCGTATTTCGGCAGCGTGTGTCCATCGATATCCCATGGTTTCTTGTCCCTGTTGACGTGGACGATTGCTCCTGTGTCCCAGGCGACGGATTGCCGATGGATGTTTCCGGCGAATTCGTGGTTGGTCATTTTACGTGCCGCGATCGATTCGATGAAGTCTTGCGCGAGCCAGTACTTACGAATGGCGTGGTAGCCGAATCCGCCGTAGTCCATCATCAGCGAGTGTCCCGAGAGCAGTTCAGTTGAGAGGTAGTCGTCCGAGACGATGCCGTGCTCATCCCTGAGCAGCAAGCCCGATCCTTCGTATCGGTTTGAGTATCCCGAGCCTTGCCAAACGAAACGATGGTGGTTGACGGCGTCCGCCCAAGGTACGAATTCCCAGTCGTCGCATGGGAAATGGGTGATGAAATCGCCTATGAAAGGCCTGACTTGCAAGCGTTGGCAATCTGCCCCGTCCAGGTATCCGATCAGTTGGTCGTGCCCCGCCTCCGATGTGGTTGTGGTATCGGGACCGAAGTTGCGCCTGATTTCGTCAAAGACCTCGCCCCAGTGGCGGCGCGTGTCGCCGCGGGTGTAGAATTTCCCGTTGTGGTCGTAATACTCGATGGGTCCCATCGAGGATAGGACGTCAACGAATGCGTGTGAAGGGTTGACGTGTTCGCTGATTGCCTGGTAGTTTCGTTTTACGAATGGCGCGATGGCGGCAGGCTTGAAGAATAGCGCGTGTGCGTCCCGTCCCTTGTTGTACCAGCCGTTGGCAGGATTGCCGGGATATTTCCAGAAGAGGGTTTGATTGACGGAGTAGCCCAGCGCATCGGGATAGAAGTCGGTGTAGTTGTCATGCAATCCCCATCTGATTCCGAGCTTGTCGCATGTTTCGCCCAGGGCTTGGAGTTGTTCAATTGTTCCGACCCGCTCGTTCGGCGGCCAAATTTCCGGCAGTCTGTAGTCGTATCCCCAATGTTGCCAATTGTGGATGTTAAGGACTGCATTGGTGAGTCCGTACTTGGCGGCTTCTTGCATCCAGGTGTTCAATTGTTCAAAGGAACCACCCCAGAAGTCGAAGAGGAATCGTCCTGCGAGCTTTTCGACGTTCGGCGCGGGCTTCTTGTCCATCATCGGTTGATAGTGGATCGCGGCTTGGAAGGCGGTTTTGTGGGGGATGATCGTGAACGTGGCGTTGTCCGTTGTTTCAATGGCGCAGAAATTGGTCACGTGATCGTTTTCCAAGGATGCCGGCGGATTATCGACAGCGACCAGAACCGCTGAGTTTGATGAGAAGTCGATGCCGATATGGGACGAGCTGAAGTTGTGTCCGTCAAAGCCAAAACGCGTTTTGCCCGGCAATGCGATGGCGTATCCATGCCCGTAGTAGAGCCAGGCGATGGGGCGCCTCCATTCGTTTTGCTTGATCGACGAAATTCTGGCGCCTTCGCAGTGGAACTTGAATTTTGCTGCTTCGTTTTCAACCCAGGCCTCGACCCTGAGGGTGGCCTTGACATCATTGCCAAGCTTGTACTTGTGGATGTAGATGGTCTTGTTGCCCTCAGTGCGTCTTTTTACAGAATCCGCCTTGGGGGATTGGATGCCGTCAAGTGCGACGGAGAATCCCCTGAACGCGACGGTTTCAGGCGTCCTGTTCGATGGAATCGCAATCCTCGCAATCCAGTTTCCTATTGGCGAGTTGCCATCGACCAGGATTTTGCAGGATGCGGCCTTGTCTTTTGCGGCGAGCTTGAGGATGCCCTCGGATGTTTTTGTTTTTTTGGCGTGGCGTTTGGGATTGCCAGTCGTAATCGTCGGATCTCCCCAATAGCATTGGTCTGTATAGACGTGGTTGTTTGGCCCCGGATGTGCTTCCAACCTGAGAGTAATGGTTTTTCCTGCGTATTTCGAGAGGTCGGCTTGTGCTTTCTTCCAGGTTTTCGAGTCTGTGAAATCCTGGAAGATTTCCTTGAAGTCGGTGTCGTTTTCAGAAACATAGACTCTGAAGAGTACTCCGTCCGAGACGATTTCTTGCGGGTGATGGTCTCTTATGGCGAGGTTGAAGTCAAAAGAGATTGTTTTTTGCCTTGGGAGCTTGAGCTTGAAATCCGCAAAGACAGGACCTATTTCAGGTTTCCAGCAAGGATGCATCCCGATGGACGACAACGAGATGCCGCCCCTGCGGGGTGTGGTCTTATGGACATTGCAGGCAGCGACGGGATCCGTTCCTGTCCAGCCGATCGGCTTATATACCATCGGCTTGTCCAGATAGTTCCATGCGACCCTGACGTTGGGCAAGAGGTCAACGAGCTTGGTTTGGTCATTCTTGTCCAGCTTGACAATTGGCAGCGAATCCGGCCTTTCCGATGTTCCTGAAGCGTCCTTGACCAACACGTTGAAGATTCGGACTGCCTCGATCGTCGTTGTTTGCTGCCCTGCCGTAATGGTTGCCCGTGCGTGGATGGGATACCGTGTAGAGAATACCAACGGACCTGAAACCAGGTTGAAGGTCGCCTGGGCGCTGGAGCCGGGGTTGATGGACATCGTGCGCTTGGAGTCGCCGTCAATCTTCCATTGGTCTGCCAAGTAGTAGATTTCAACTGTTGCCTGGGCGGCTTCCTTGGCTTCGCTTGTGACGGTGACCTGGAAGGGAGTCGGGACACGAGGATTCGAAATCGTCTCCAATTCGGAAATCAACAGCGTGAAATCTCCGTTTTTGACTTCGAATCCGCTCCATGCAAAGACGACAAGCGAGGCGAACACGATCAGGCTAGCGCGTTTCAACATAGGTGATCCTGTGGCAATGAGGTGAGTGAGATGCAAGGCCAAGTTCGTTCAAATCAGAATTTGACGAGTTCTCCTGTTTCGGCCGAGGTCATCATTCCGAAGCAGAAGGTCATGGCGTCAATCGCTTCCTTGGCACCGGCGAGGGGTTTCTTTCCGTTGATGACGGCATCGACGATGTACGCCATTTCCTCTGCGTACATGCCGCCCTGGATTTTATGGATGTTGAGCGCTGCTTCATCCACGGGGATCTTCTCGGTTTTTCCGCCCTTTGTCAGGAGCAGGCCCTTGCTGTCCGAGAAGGTAATGGACGCCTTGTCTCCGCAGATGGTCATTTCCGTATCCGACGGCGCATTTCTAAGCCATGAGCATTGGATGTTCGAGATGAAGCCGTTTTTGAAGCGAGCCGTGGCGGAGACGTAATCGAATGGGAGTTCGTCTTCGTTTTGGTTGAGCATGAAAGATTGGGCGTAGATCGATTCCGCTTCGCCGATCAGGTGGTTTTGCAGGTCAACATGGTGCGCGAGCATGTCGAGCATCACGCCGCCGCACTTGTCATAGTCCGCGAACCAGTCTCCGTGCATTCGCACATACCTTCCATGAAGGCATCTGATTTCGCCGCAAAGGAGTTTTCCCAGTTCGCCGCTGTCAACGACTTCCTTCATTTTTGCGAAATTAGGCGAGTATCTTCTGACGAAGCCGAGGGCAAAGAAGTTGTCGTAGTTTGTGATCAGGGGAATCAATTCGTCCAATTCTTCCTGTGTTCTGCAGAGAGGCTTTTCGCAGAAGATTGGCTTGTGTGCGTCAAGGGCGATTCTCAGTGCCTCGATGTGGCAATAGGTGGGAGAGGTGATAATAATCAGGCCTATGTCCTTGGCATTGATCAGTTCTTCCGGCGACTGGTAGATTTTTGCGCCGAATTCATTGGCGTATGCGGTCGCTTTTTCAGGCAGGATGTCATAGACCCCCGCAAGTTTGATCGTATCGAGTTGCCTTAGATTCCTTGAATGGTTGAGTCCCATTCGTCCTGCGCCGATTACACCGATGTTAAGCATTTGGAAATTCCTCGGTTATGTATGATATAGAGTGAAAAATAAGGTTTGGAAGCTAAGGATAATAAACCTTTTGAACAAGAATTTTCAAATGATTGGCTTTCTCTGGCTATGCAAATTACTGAAGTAGTTAGCTAACCAAGTGCTTGAAGCAAAGGGCAAAGCGCATTGAAACAGCAGGGCATTTTTACACAATTTCGTACTCAAATGGCATGTGACATGCCCCTTGAGAACGGGGTTGAGAAAAAAGTTGATAAGATTATGAAAAGCTGCTTGTTCATGCTAAAGTTAACAAGAGCTGAAAAGGTTGTTTTCGAGACTCGGAAAGCATTAAGCAAGGAGAACGTTCAATGAACTTCAAAAGGATATTGGGCATATTGTTTTTGGCAATTTGTTCGTGTAGTTTTGGCCAAGTGACGTTTGCAGGTTTGCTGGACGAAATGTGCAACCGTGGTTCATTGTGCCGCTATCCCGAACCGTCATTTCGTTGCATTCAATACAGCAGTTACGATCGGGCCTCGAAATCTCCAGACCAGCCTGGTTGGTTTGCCAATGGTGATTCCTCTAAGTTCATACGTAGCGAACGGAACGAGCAAGCAGGTGGTCGCGAGGAATGGGTGCTGCTTGAGGCAGAAGGACCTGGTGCGATCGTTCGCGTTTGGATTACGGCTAAAGCCTATGCATGCAATTTGTATGTGTACCTGGACGGCGGCAAAGAGCCTGCGTTTTCAGGGAAGATCGATGATTTGGTCGGTGGCACCGGTCTTGCTGGAGTGCCGTTTTCCGAGGTCACTGCCCGTGGACGCAATCTGTACCTCCCGATACCCTACGGGAAATCCGCGAAGGTGACTGTTGATCAAATGCCTTTGCAGAAGAATCTGTACTATCAAATCAATGTGCGTGAGTATGCTGAAGGGACTCGTGTTGAATCGTTGAACCGTCAGGTTTTGGATGCGGCGAAAGATAAGGTTATGCAGGCTGGTCGTCGCTTGCTCGACGGTTCTGTGTCGGGATCGCAAGTGTCGGAACTCCCTCTTGGCAGCCATCGTATCGACGAGTTTTCGGTTCGCTTGGAGTCTGACGACATGACTTTGGCGTTGCGTCGCACCATTGTGAAGATGACCTTTGACGGCGAGATGACGGTATGGTGTCCCTTGGGGGATTTTTTCGGGACTGGCATTGGCGTAAATCCGTACAAGACATGGTTCACTGAAGTGGTCGAGGAGGGGAAGGATGCCGTTCGTATGCGATTAAGGTTTCCGATGCCGTATCGTCGTCAGGCGCAGGTTGAGTTCGAGCGTCTTGGCGGCGTGAAGTCGAAGGTTGAGGCGAGTTTTGTGGTGACTCCTTATGTTTGGGACGGTCGTAGCATGCTGTTTCACAGCGATTGGCGCAGCGAGTTCGAGATTGCCACTTTGGCTGGCAAGGGATTGAAAGACTGGAACTATGCCACGTTGCAAGGCAAGGGGATTTTTGTTGGCGACTGCCTTTCGGTCGTCAATCGTGATGCGGCGTGGTGGGGTGAAGGAGATGAGAAGATCTATGTTGACGGGGAGTCGTTTCCATCCCATTTCGGAACGGGAACCGAGGACTACTACGGGTATGCCTGGTGTTCTCCTGAACGCTTCGAGAGCGCATGGCGCGCCCAGCCAAGAGTCGAAGGACCAAGGAACTTCGGCAATACAACCAACCTGAGATTCCGATCGCTTGACGGAATTCCGTTTGAAAAGTCCTTCCGCTTCGATATGGAAATCTGGCATTGGAAGGCAACCAAGGTTGACTATGCCGTGTCGGTTTTCTGGTATGGAATGCCAGGTGCCAAATACGAGGGTGCTTCGCATGAGACCCGTGCTCAATGGGCATTGAATCCTGTGTCATACGAAACCCCACTAAGTTTGTCGCTGTCCACGTTCCGTGTCGTAGCCCGTCCTCAGGGAACGGTCACCTATCAGGGGATGAAACAATTTTCCAAGGGCAAATGGGTTGATGACACCCAGATTTGGTGGCGGGATGGCAAGCCGGGAGACACCCTCAGCATGGAGACCGAGGTGGCGAAAGCGGGAGGGACGGCGCTCCATCTCGGCGTTACCTGTGCGGTTGACTACGGCGTGTTTGAGTTTTTCTGGGACGATGTGAAAATCGGCGAAGTGTACGACTTGTATGTTCCCGCCGCTGAAGGCGTCATTCGGCGCGAACTGGTCTTGCCCTTGAAGCCCAATCAAGCTTCCACTGGCAAGCATCGTCTGGAAGCCAGGCTGGTGGGCAAAAGCCGTGATTCACGTGGGACGATGTTCGGATTGGATTCCGTAGTAGTGAAGTGAAGGTCATGCTTGAATTATACTCGACAGGTCAAGTTGCATGCTGAATCCAAGGACAAATCCAGGTCTCGTACTTGATTTTTTCCAAAAACAGGCGATTTTTAGGAGCTGTTCTAAAATTAAGGCAACAGTTCCGGAGTTGTTGTCCATTGTATCCATTGGGTAAAAACGATCAGGCATGAGCGAGAAGGGCGAACAAATCATTTTTCGTAGTCAGGAAGTACCACGAGTTCCCGGCGTCTATGTCTATCGCAATAGCGGCGGCGAGGTGATCTACGTTGGCAAGGCGCGGAATTTGCGTAGCCGGATGAGTTCGTACTTTCGTCCTTCCGGGGCATTGCGCAGCGATCCGCGCCGTCGCGCCTTGATCCATAGCATTGCGAGCTACGAGATATTTCCCGTTGAGTCCGAACAGGAGGCATTGCTGCTTGAGAGCCAGTTCATTAAGCAATACAATCCTCGCTACAATGTTGACTTGCGTGACGACAAGCGATTTTTGCATGTTTGCGTTGACATGGCCGAGACGTTTCCCCGCTTGCAGACTGTCAGGATACGCCGCGAGGACCGTCGGATCTACTTTGGTCCTTTTCCGTGGGCGACGGCATTGCGTACGACCATTCGTTTCCTGGAGGTCCGGTATGGATTGCGCAGTTGCAAGGTCGCCGAACCCAACAGCGACACCAAGACTCATTGCCTCGAGGATGTGATTCGCGATTGCACTTGTCCCTGCCTGGGCAAGATTACGCCTGAGGAATACAATGAGCGCTTGGAGAAGGTGATGTCGATTCTTCGTGGCGAGTGCGTCGAGCTGGTCGCTGAACTGGAGGAGAAGATGCGTCGCCAGTCGGCGGAACTGGATTTCGAGGGCGCTGCCTCGACCCGTGACATGATCGGCAATTTGAAATCCGTGTTGGAGCCGACTCGTCGATTCGTCAACCAGACGATCAGTCGTCGCAGTTTGCCCAGCAACTTCGACGGGATGTCAGCCTTGCAGGCTGCCCTGGGCATGTCGAAGCCGCCTGAGGTCATCGAGTGCTTTGACATGTCGAACATATCCGGGGTTTTGGCGGTTGGTTCGATGGTATGCTTTCGGAATGGGCGTCCTTCGACCGGCGACTATCGGCGCTACCGGATTCGATCGGAGAGCGCGCATGACGACACGGAGTATATGCGGGAGGTGTTGACCCGTCGCTATAGTCGATTATTGCGTACGGAGCAGCCTTTGCCTGATTTGATTGTCCTGGATGGCGGCGCAGGTCAATTGCGTGTTGCCTGCGAGGTTTTTGCCGAGCTTGGGATGCCTCACGTGACATTGATTGGCTTGGCGGAGCGTCACGAGCACATCATTTGGCCTGATCGGAAGGAGGAGCAGGAGTTGCCACGTGACAATCCCGGATTGAAATTGCTTCAGGCTTTGCGCGACGAAGCGCATCGTTTCGCCAATTCGTACCATCGGACGCTGAGGAATCGCAGGATCGCCGATTCGTTGTTGTCCGATGTTCCCGGGATTGGTGAAACTCGTAGCCGCCAGCTGTTGAAGCAGTTTGGTTCGGTGAAGAACATCGCGAAGCTGACGCCGGAGGAACTGGCGGAGCAGGCGAAGGGCATTGGCTTGGAAACCGCCAAGCGAATTATCGAATACCTTTCCTTTCATATCTGAATTTAGCGGGGAATTGAAATGAAACGAATCTTGTTGTTAATGTTGTTCTCACTGTTGTGTTTCGGCGAAGGCGTCGGGACTAAAATCGACTTGGCGGATTTGACCTTTGGCGAGCAGCCGCCGAAGGTCGTCGATGGCGGCTTGTCTTTCGATGCGTCGGTTCCCGGCGTTGCCTCTTCTGCGGCTTTGAAGGAGGCGTATGACCTGTCTGTTGGTATCAAGGTCGCCTTGGAGTTCAGGATATTTGGTCCGCAGTCGAATGTTTTTCCCCGGTTGTTCGACGGTGGCAAGCTGTCGTTGCATTTGCAGATGGAGCCTCATACGAAGCACTACAAGATCAAGTTTCTGGTCAGCGTCAATTCGGATGTTTATCAGCAGATTGTCGAAGCTGTTGAGTTTGAGCAGGGAGCTTGGCGGAAGGTTGAATTTACGTACGAGCCCCAGGGCAGGGTCATGTCCTTGAAGGTTGGCGACAACCAACTGAGCATGCTGCCCTTGAGCGACGAGGCTCGCGGCTTGACTGGCAAGGTCAATTTCATTTTGGGCAACAATCAATTGAAGGCAGGTGGCAAGCGTGGTTTTACGGGCGAGATTCGGAATGTGGTCGTGACATCGCCGTATGACCCCAATCCTCGCGAAGACGAGGCCACATTTTCGAAGCCTTCTGTAGGCGGTGAACCTGTTCGCCATTCGGTGGTCTCGCATTTGCGGGGACGTCATTTGGCGTTTCCTGGGTTCGATATCCTTCCCAATGGCGAATGGGTTGTCGTGTTTCGCGAAGGCGAAGCCCATGTTTGTCCGTACGGGCGAATTTGCCTGGTCAGGAGCCGCGATGGTGGTCTCAACTGGTCTGCTCCCGTCTCGATTTCCGATACGGCAAGCGACGAACGCGATCCATCAATACAAGCCTTGCCGGATGGGCGGGTCCTGGTGACCCACGGTGGCTGGAACAGCTGGATGTTCTATGCCGAAACGAAGGACAAGTTCCCGGGGGCTTCCGCCTACATCCAGCAGGTCGGCGAACGCAACTTCGGAGGAAGCAGGTTTTTATTCAGTAGTGATGGATGCGAGACATGGTCGATATCTCCTCGAGGCGGTCCATTTTGCCCTCATGGCCCGATGTTTGTCGAGGGGCGGTTCCTGATGGCCAGCGCATTTCGGCGCGACGGTTCCCGTATCGTTGAGTGCTTTGCGTCCGATGGCAATGCCCAGAATTGGGAGCGTCTTGGTCAAATAGGGAGTTTGGCGAAGGACAGTGTAATTGATTTCCAGGAGCCTCATTTGTTGTCTCTTCGTGACGGTTCGTTGCTTGTAGCCATTCGTGAGCCTGAGATTGGCTTCCTGTACATGTCTCGTTCTGTCGATGGCGGTCGAACCTGGACGACTCCCGAAAGGACTCCGATTCGTGGTTTTCCGGCTCACTTGCTGGAGTTGAGAGACGGTCGTGTTTTGGCGAGTTATGGATATCGGTACTTTCCCTATGGGATTCGTGCCTGCCTTAGCAACGACGGTGGCAAGACCTGGGATATGGAACATGAGTTTATATTGCAAAACAACGGATTGAACGTTGATTTGGGATATCCGGTGACCAGGGAACTGCCGAATGGCGAAATGGTCACGATCTATTATCATGTGACCGCAGAACGTAGGGATTGCTTTATCGAAGCCGCCAGGTGGAAACTGCCGGCAAAGTAATCTGTTTTTTGGAGGCACTCGACTTTATAATCTGAAGAGGTGATTGTCTATGAAGGATTATCTTGATTTCAGCGGCAAGACTGCGATTGTGACTGGCGGTCGTCGCGGCATTGGTCGTGCGATAGCGATTGCGTTTGCGGAGCGCGGCGCGAAAGTTGCCGTGATTTCAAAAAGCCAGGATGGGGCTGCCATCCTTGAGGATCTAGCGGCGGCGGGTACGCCTGGAGTATATCTGCCTTGCGATTTGGAATTGCCGGAGGCAAGGAAGGGCATTGTAGATGTCGCCGTGGAGAAATTGGGCGGTCGCCTTGATATTCTGGTGAACAACGCAGGGCTTCAGTTTGGCGAGACGATTGAAACGACCACACTGGAGCATTGGAAGACCAGCGAGGAATTGATGTTGAATGCGCCGTTTGAATTGTCGCAGCAGGCCATTCCGTACATGAAGGAGCGCGGCGGGAAAATCATCATGATTTCATCGATTTGCTCTGTGCGCGAAGGTGGCTGGACATTTGGGTATGGTGTGATGAAGGCAGGTTTGGCGTCGATGGCTCGATGCATGTGCCAGACGTTAGCCAAGTACAATATCAACGTGAATGTGATTGGCCCTGGGATTATCAGGACTGATTTGACGACACGGCAAGGTTGTTTCGATGAGGCCAACTATGCCCGGATCATCCAGAAGTATCCAGCCCGTCGCCTTGGCGAGCCTGAGGAAATAGCATCGGTGGCCTTGTTTCTGGCAAGCGAGATGTCGTCTTTTGTCAATGGCCAGCAATTGTTCGTCGATGGCGGCTTTACAGCTCAGTGACGATTCAATACGGATTGGTTGGTGCCAAATCCCAGGCATTGAGGGTGGTGAAGGCGATGTCGCCGGTAGCGATGATTTCGATTTGGTTGCTATCGCGATTGGAGGGATAGACTCTTCTTGAGATCGCTTGCCGGTCGTTGGCGAAGAACTCTACAACGCACTTGTCAATGAATATCCTGAGCTTTAGCGGTTCGCCATCGTTGAGTACGAAGGGGGCATGTTCGACGACTGGCCTTCCTTCCTTTCCGCTTTTTGAGGCGTCGAAGACGAGTCGATTGTTCTGTTTGTCAAAGTATAGCGTTGTGAGTTCTTCCTGATCGGGGCTGGCTTTGACGTTGAGCTTGAAGTTCCCGGCGCAATCATAGGGAGTTTCCAGATAGATTTCGCAGCAATCTTGCTGGAATCCATCGAGTTTCTGTGTTTGATTCGCCTTGAGCTTCAGGTTGTTCCAGTCGAACTGTTTCATTCTAAGGTTGTTGATTTCGCTGACTGGGGCCTGTCGAAGCGTTCCGTCTTCGCCGAGCCAGAGCGATCTTGGGATTGCATAGACTCCCGACCATCCACGATCCATATCGTTGCTGGTGTTGTCGAGCAGCCAGACCCAGGCGATTTGCCGACCTTTGCCGTCGATCAGCGCTTCAGGCGCGAAGAAGGTATTGTCCACCCACGACATTCTTCCGTGGTTGTCTGGGATGAATTGATTGTTTTCGTAGTCGCCGATATAATACTGGCAGCCTTTGTTGTGGCTGATGAAGAGCAACAGGTATTTTCCACTTGGCTGTCCACCATTTGGCGAGCTGGGCAAGGGGAGGAAGCTCGGGCATGAGTTGTCTTCAGTGTTTTCGGTCCACTTTGGATTTCTCTCGTAGAATTCGTGCAAGTAGGTCCAGGTCTTGAGGTCATTTGATTCGAAGAGGTATAGGTGGTCTCCCTGCCAAGCTGGATTGCTTGATTTTCCGCGCAATCCGTACTTGTCGCTCCATAGCAGGGGTCCATTGCCTGTCAGCATGTAGTACTTGCCGTCATGTTTCCAGATGTTCGATGGGTCTTGCGTACCGTAAACGAGTCTTGAGCCATCTGGTTTCGGGAGGTCGGTTATGCCGAATTCGGTTGAGATGCAGACTGGGTTTTCGGGGAGTTTTGTCCATGTTTCGAAGTTTGGATCGTTGCTTTTGGCAATGCCGATTCCTTTTGCTCCCCAGAGCATCCAGTAGGAGAGGTATGCCGTTCCGTCATCGTCAACGAATGCACCTCCGCTGAAGCATCCCTCGTCTCCGTTTCCAGGACCGATCGCATCTGGATGGTGCCGCCAATGAAGAAGGTCTGCGCTTGAGACATGACCCCAGCAGAATCCCGATCCTGCCTTGCTGTAGAGATACATCAGGTGGTATCGTCCATTGTGCCAGAATGCCCCGTTGGGGTCGCCAGGGACGCCATTGCCGTCGATTACGCAGAAATGATAGTACGGCCTGTAGGGGTCTTCAAGGAAAATTTCCCTTAGTTTCCTTGCGTCTTTCAGGACATATTCCGGGACTGGCAGCTTTCCGGACCATGATTCATCGGGTTGCATGTTGAGGATTTGGTCTTCGATGGAAGCGATGAAAGAGTCGCCTTCGTTGTCCAGGACAAGAGCTTCGTTTTCGATTCTGGCTTTGCCAACGAGTCGGTTGTGCCTGAAGCGTCCTGTTTTTTCGAAGGTTCCCGAATTTTTGAAATCCCACCAAGCCCAAGGGATTTTCTTGCCTTGTTCACCGGGTTTGAGTTCTTTGAGTTCATCGGGTTCCAGTGCTCCTTGATAGACTCTGGCGTCCTTGATTCGCCCTTTGAAGGTCGTCCCTGTTTTTGCAGCCCGATGTCTTTTCCCGAAGAGGATAATCGTTTCCTTCCCGAATTTTATGGACTTTGCGTTTGTTTCGTGTTTTTCGATAAGGATTCCGTTTCTGTAGAGCGCAATTTGCTTGTTTTTGTAGATGATTGCGATTTGCACGAAGTCCTGGTTTTGCAGTGTTTCCTTCGGGAGGTCGTCTTGATTTCTTTGTGTACGGTTGAAGTTTTCGCTGCCAGCCATCCAAACGGAAGGCATTAGTTCGCCGAAGACAATCGCATCAAAGGTATCGTTGCCGGATTCAAGCGTAAGGCAGCTTCCGCCTTGCTGCTGGAGGTTGGCAGGAGAAACCCAAGCTATCAGTGTTTTATCGACAAGCTCCTCTTCGGGAAATGCTGCTGAAGCGGCGGCAAGCGACAAGAGGAACACTGATGAAAACCTCATTTCATTTTTCCTTGGGTATCGATTTGGGTGAGTCTTCTATAGCACCTTTACAAGGCACATGGCACAAAGACTTGCATCTTCTTGTATTATTCATCCACCCCATGCAATACTGGTTTGACTGGGTATATCTCCATGCATATGCAGGATATGAGAAGTGCATCAAGTTGATATTGCCCTTATTTCTTTGACTTATAATACAGTCGGCAGTGGCAGAATCCTTCGAAGTCGGGATCAGCGATTTGCTGTTTGAATTCTTCGCAGATGCAGATGTTTTCCGGGGTTTTCTGTAGTCTGCAGGGGCAGTATCCGTCTTTCTTCTTGAGCGCTTTTTGGATTCTTTCGACGGTTGCCTTGTCGTCGTTGAGCTTGACGTTATCGGGGAGTTTCATCGTTTGTTTCCTTTTGTTGAGTTAATGAAATCTGCAAGGTATGTAGCGAGTTGAGCTTTCCATTCTTTTGAAGAGAAGTTGTGGTTTGCTCCTTCAATATGTTTGATGTCTATGTTGAGCTTGTTTTCCGTAATATAGTCGCCGAAGTACTTTTCTGCTGCGGTTGCGTCTGGGTCGGCTGTCCCATAGACCATAATTCCCGGGATTTCCTTCTTGAGGTTGGCGAGGTGTTTTTTAGGCGGTTCCTTGCCTTGGAGTCGACTTTCGACCTTGGCAGCTTTGGCAGCTTGCGGGAGTTTTGGTTGCGTTGAATCTTGTTCGGCTTGCTTGGTGCCTTCGCCTTCCTTTTTCTTGTTTTGTCCCTTCTTGAAGAAATGCCCAAAAATCACATTGAAGACAGACTTGATGTTGATGTCTCCTTTGAAGAGCCTTGACCAGGTGTCTGGGCGAAGGATTTTCTTCCAATAAACATTGAGGTAGTGGAATGTCCTGTGCATGTCACGACCGAATGCATCGCCATCCGAGAAGGGATAGACCGACATCAGGAGGAGCGCCTTTGTCTGGGGAATCCTCTTAAGGGTTCCGACGACGACGTTGCCGCCCGAGCAGAGTCCGCACAGGATCAGGTTGTCGCACTTGGTTTCCTTGATTGCGGTTTCCGAAGCGGCGACCAGGTCGTCCGCCATGGTTACCAGGGAGGTCTGGAGACCTTTTCCTTGTGATTCGCCGCGTCCCCTGAAATCAAATCTCAGCGATGCGCAGTTGTGTTTTGCGAATGTTCTTGCGAGGAACGTCAGGATGTCCGCCGGACCTGTTCGGAAGCCGCTCCATCCATGGGAGAAGACGACAATCGCCTTGATTTCCTGGTCGGCAGGCTTGGTTAGGATTGCGTTGATTGCCTGGTTCTCGACGGAGAACCGAATCGGCATTTCAAGGACGCCTTCCTGCACCAATGCTGATTGAAGGAGTGCATGTTGAGTCATATTGGTTTACCTTTCCGCCTTGGGCTTGTATGGCGGGTAGTGTTTCTTGAGGAACTCGGTCTGGATTTTGAATGCCTTCTTGGATTCCTCGTATTCGGTATAGAGGACGAAGTTGTGTCCGCCGCCTTCGATGATTTCGTAGGTGTATGGGATATTGTGCTTTTTGAGGTTTTTATGCAGGTCGTCGTGGCTTTTGTGGAATACGCTGCCTTCGTAGGCACCTCCGATGAAGAAAAGCAGCGGGCATTTAAGCTTGTGCGCATTGTGCACGATGCTTCTGGTCATCAGTCCCTGAAGCTGGTTCTTGACGGGTTGGTTGCAGAAATCCGCCCATGAAAGCCAGTTGTTGGCTCCTCGCGCCATTCGATCCCAGTAGTACCGTTGCGGATTGACAAGCCAGGCGTCGTAGCTGACGACTGCCTTGGCATGCTCGTTTGCCCTTGCGGCGGCAAGAAGTCCAGCGCCAGCACCGAAGCTGTGCCCGACCATCGCGAATTCGTTTTTCCGAACAAAGGGGAGTTTCCATGCCGCATTGATCATCGACAGGCAATCGTTGACTTCGCCGTCCAGGTTTTCGATTTCGCCTTCGCAGGAAAGGATTTCCCCATTGATCCTGATGGGGCTCTGGAAAAGTGGCTCGCCACGCATGGCGGGACCGATCACGACGTATCCCTGCATGGCCAGGTCGGCAAGCCAGCCGTAGAAATAACTCAACGGGATACCGGCAGCGGCGCCATGGCAATAGAGGATCAGCGGATATTCGGTGCCTTTAGGGGTGTTGATAGGAACCATCAGGATGCCATATTGCTTGAGCTTGTCAACTTCCCATTGGACCACGACCAGCAACACATCTGGGTATTCAGGCAACCTGAACCTTTGCAGCATGGTGAACTTTGCTTCCGGGATTGGTCCCCACTCAGGTATTGGGAGTGGCTTGAGATCCTTGAGTTTCCCAAGCGCCTTTTGCCAGAGTTCCTCTGCTTCCTTTTTCTTGTTTTGGGTATGCAGAAGCCGTCCGTCGAACCAATCTTGGAGTGCCGCTTCGACGTCGAGTCCATCGAGAAGCGGTTGCTTCAAGGCTTCGACGAGTTTTTCTTCCGTTTCGTTGTCGATGTAATAGCTTGTTTCGAGGGGTTCGAGACCGGGCCTGACGGTATCTCCGGCGAATGTTGCGATGGCGAGAAGGAGCGCTATGGCGAATAATCTAGTCATGGTTGTCATAGTTCAGTTTAATGCGTTGATAATGGCTTCGATGACGAAATCGGATTCATAGTAGTCGAGTTGTCCCCAGAAGGGCTTGTCTTGGACGCAGACCGTATTTTCCTCGATGGCTTTCCACGCAGGCGGCAGCTTTTTCGATGCGCTGACTCGGATTGCCTTGACATCGCAGTTGTCTGCGGCAAGGGTGTCGATTTGCTCCTGTAGCTTGACGGTTGCCAGCTGGCCGGCCAGGGTCGGATTGAAGAGATATCCTCCGAAATCGACGGCTTCCCCTTTGTCCCATTGGGTTTTGGCATCGACATTTGCCGCGGAGTTGTCTGTCATTGCCTTGATTGCCTGCCTTCGTTCCAGGTCCCTGAGCAAGTCTTCGCCATTGAAAATAGGTTCCACGAGGACGAGCTTGCTTGCTTTTTGCGCGATGGCTACCTGGGCTGCCAGCAGTGCGCCCGCCCTTGCCCCGACGATGGCGACGGATGGTGCTTGGGCGAGTTCCTTGATCGTTTCTGCGGCTTTGTTGGCATCGTCAAGCCATGCGTTCCAGGTTGCGTCTTCGTGCTCTCCGGCGCTGTCTCCCGTTCCGGAGAGGTCGAATCTAAGCGTTGCGCAATCCATTTCGGCTAGTTTTCTTGCGAGTCTGACGAGCATTCTAAATGCGGGTCGTTTTTCCTCCGCGAATGGTTCGACAAGCAGAACCGCGTTCTTTGCGGGGAGTGCGTCAGGCAGGAAAGCCGTTACGTAGATTGGCTTGTCGTTGACGCTGATATATCCACTGGTTTCATTCATGTTTTGACCTATTGGTATCAATTTGACACAAGTGATTTTTGGGGGCACAATTTGTAGCACCTTTACAAGGTGCCCTAGTTTGGGAAGCTTCCCACCCCAGGCTAAAGCCAGGGGTTAAGCATGGTTTAGGCGCCTACGGCGCAATGCCCGATGTAAAGTTACTTCAAGTTGATACTCCCTTTTGACCTATTGCTTTGGCGAGATCGCTTCCAGCATTTGTTTTTTGTACTTGAGCAGCTTGCCCATCATCCAAGCGACGGCTGTCATGGTGACAAGTGCCGTGAAGCGTGCAAATATGTCGCCGTACTTGGTATAGAACGAAGTACCCCAGTCTTTTGTTGGGACGTTGTAGAATCGCGTGGCTGCGACGAAGTCGGAGTCGTTTTCGTCATCTCTCAGGAGTCCATGGATTCGTCCGCTTGGCGAGACCAGTGCGGTGTGGCTATTTGAGCCGCATCTCAGGAACGGCCGTCTATTTTCGACGGCTCTGAAGATCACGTGTGCGAAGTGCTGATGCGCTGCGGAACTTTGGTTGTACCATGAGTCGTTGGTGATCGTCATCAGCATATTGGCTCCGTTTCTTGTGAAGTCTCTGCTGATGTATGGGAAGACGTCTTCGAAGCAGATATTGACTCCTGCCCGGGCGTTGTTGGGCAGGTTGAAAACGTGGAATTTCCGTCCTGGCGTCAAGTCTCGCCCCATTCCTATCAGTTCCCGGAGCCATGGGAAGATTGAGGCCAGCGGGGTAAATTCCCCGAATGGGACGCGATGGACCTTGTCATAGTAGTCGACGATGTGGTCTGCAGGATCGAAGAACGTCTTGTTGTCCTCTCCGTTGACGTCGATGAGGAAAGCGGAATTGAATACAGAGTAATCCTTGTCTCCTGGCTTCTCTAGCCTTTGATGTACGGCTCCGATAAGGAAGAGCGGGGTGTATTGCTTGAGGAATGCGTTTCGCTTGACCCTGTATTCGGGGTAGTTGAGCGGGGCGGGCACTGCGCATTCCGGCCAGACGACCAGGTCGGGTTGCTTTTCGGTGTTGTCGAGCGCATTTGCGGTCAGGGAGTGTAGCACGTTGATTGAGTTGTAGAAGTCGTCTTCGGTCCAGATTCGTGCCTGCGGGAGATTGGGTTGGACGACGAGCACATCGAGTACGGGGGTGTCATCGTCCGTAAGTTTCTCAGGAAGGTTAGCCATGATGCATACGGGGATCAGGATCAGGGCGACCGACACGAAATGCCAGGGGAACGTGCGTCTCCTGTGGGCAATCACCATCCAGGCGACTAGGGAGAGTTCGACGGCAAGGGTCGCATTGACAAGCACGATCAGGAAGGAAGCGCCGTAGGGACCGGTGAAGGCGGCAGTTTGGATCAGGCCGTAGCGCATGTATTGGCTGACGCCGAGGGGATTCCAGGGAAAGCCGGTGAGCAGCCAGGAACGGATCCATTCCAAGGCAGTCCAGGCGGAGGCGGTAAGGAATGCGATCAAGGCCAGGTGCTTGGGATGCCGTACGAAGAGAAGCGAGGCGCCCGGTATGTCTTTTGCTTTTTCATGCTTGAAGGCTAGCAGAAGGCTGGACAGAAAATAGTACCACAGCATCGGGAACAATGCGCACCAGATCGAAAGGAGAAAGCCCGCGCCGAAACCGACTTCGTTGAGCCAAAATAGACTGCACGCAAAATGCGTATAGCCGAAGACGTATCCAATGAAGAGACGTTCCAGGCGGCGATGCGGCTGCGGGGTGAAGATAATCGGAATTAGGGCGAACCAGGCGAGGCGATCCCAGCAAAGAGGAGGAAATGCCGTCGCAAGCAGGCATCCCGAACAAATCGCGGCGACGAAGCGCCAAAAGACCAGAGTGGTGATGGCTCGTGCCAGGAGATTTCCCTTGTTGACGATGACTTCGCTTTCCATTGGTCGCTGATCCATGGGTAAGATAAAGAGTCCCTGAGACACGGGGAAGGAGGAGATGGAAGCAAATGTGTCCCAGGGACTCAAATTTGGCTGGCAATCACATGGATTCCAGGGTGTTGATCGTCAGGGCGTTCAAACCGTGTTTCAGGATATCCTTGACGCATTTCGAGAGATGGAGCCTTGCCGCCTTGAGGGCTGGCTCCTCGGCATTGAGCACGGGACAGATGCGATAGAACGTCGAGAAGTCCTTTGCCAGGTCGAGCAGGTAACTTGCGAGGGTCGAGCTGTCGAGTTCCCTTGCTGATTTTTGCAGCATTTCCGGGTAGAGTGCGCATCTGATTGCGAGTTTTTTCTCGGAATCGTCCTTCAATGCGCTCCAGTCGGGCGCTGCTTCGTCTTCTTGGTCCTGTGCTTTCCTGAGCATTGAGGCGATTCGGGCGTAAGCGTAGAGGACGTAGGGACCTGTGTCGCCTTCGAATTTGATCGAGGCTTGCGGGTCGAACATGATTGTGGTTTTTGGATTGACCTTCAGGAGCATGAATTTCAGTGCTGCCATTGCGATGGTCTGCGCTCTTTCATCGAGGTTTTCGGGCGGTGTGTCGCCTGCCTTTTCGAGGGTTGCCTGCTTTGCGAGCTCCTCCATTTCGTCAATCAGGTCGTCTGCATCGACGACTGTTCCTTCCCGCGACTTCATTTTTCCGGTAGGCAGGTTGACCATCCCATATGCCATGTGTGTGAGATTGTCCGCCCATTCGTATCCCAGCGCCTTCAGGATGGCGAAGAGGACCTTGAAATGCCTGATTTGCTCGTCTCCGACGACCCAGATTTGCTGGTCTGGATTGTAGTCCTTTTGCTTCAGGAGCGTGGTGCCGATGTCCTGGGTGACATAAACCGATGTTCCATCGCTTCTGAGCACGACTTTTGAGCCGAGCGCCGGGTCTTCGAAGTCGATGACCGTCGCCCCGTCCTCGCGTTTTTTGAAGACTCCTCTTTCGAGTCCATCCTGGATGATATCCTTTCCGAGCATGTATGTTTCGCTTTCCAGGTAGGTGTGTTTAAAGGTGACACCCATTCTCCGGTATGTTTCGGCGAAACCATCGAAGACCCATTGGTTCATTGTCTTCCAGAGTTCCCTGACGTCTTCGTCATTGTTTTCCCATGCGATCAGCATGTCCTGCGCTGCGCGTCCGATTTCGGTATTGAGGAAGAGGTCGTCGTCCGACTTGTCCGCCAGGTCCGGATTGTTTTTCCTGAGTTCCGCGAGTTGTTTTCTGTATTCCTTGTCGTATGCGACATAGAAGTCGCCGACGAGGTGGTCTCCCTTTTTTCCTTCTCGTTCGGGCGTTGTATTGTTTCCGAATCTTTGGTATGCAATCATCGACTTGCAGATATGGATTCCCCTGTCGTTGACGAGATTGATCCTTGTGACCTGATGCCCGGCACTTTCCAGGATTGAGGCGGTAGCCATTCCGATCGTATTGTTCCTGACGTGTCCCAGATGTTGCGGCTTGTTGGTGTTGGGTGCCGAGAATTCGATCAGGATGTGTCTTTGCTCCTGCTTTGGTAGGACTGCTTCGGCGAGGATTTGCCCTTCGTTTTGGATCGTGTCCCTCATCAGCGCTTCTGGCTTGAGCGTGATGTTGACGAATGCCTTTGCAACTTGCGCTTCGACGACATCGTCGTGCCCATCGAGGAATTGCTTGACTTCCGCGGCGACTGCGATTGGGTTTCTTGCCTTCAATTGCTTGGCGAGCACGAAGCAGTTGACCGTAAGGTCGCCAGCGAAGTTCGGCGGGCAGATTTCCGGTGCGATTGTCAGTTCATCCAGGTTGTACTTGGCCTTGAGTTCATTGGCCAAATCGTTTGCAAACGTAAGTTTCATGGTTTTGAATCGTTGTGTAAAATTAGGTTAGAATTCGCTGCGGATTTCCGCTGATCGTCCGTGTGCGTCGAGTCCTTCGTTTTTTGCGAATGCCATGATTGCCGGCAATTCCTTGAGAAGGGCGTCCTTCTGGTAGTTGACAATGCTGATTCTCCTGAAGAACGTCTCGACCGTGAGACCAGAGAAGAATCTCCCGGCGCCGCCGGTAGGCAGGACATGGGAGGGACCGGCAGTGAAGTCGCCGACGGGCTCGGGAGTCCAGGGACCGATGAAAATCGCGCCGGCGGCAGTAATGGCATCGACGATCTCCTGCGGATTGTCCATCATGACTTCCAGGTGCTCGGGAGCATAGAGCGATGCCAGTTCGGCAACCTTGCTTCTGGAGTCGACCTGGATCAGGAATACCCCGTTGTCCAGGACTTTTTGGACGCATTCCGAGCGTGAGAGCTTGGCCGCCTGCGCCTTGATTTCGGCTTCGACCTTGGGGATCAGCGCCTTGTCCGTGGTGATCAGGACAGCTTGTTCGTGTCCCGAACCGTGTTCGGCCTGGGAGAGGATGTCCGCGGCGACGAAGGCGGGGTTGGCGGTGCCGTCTGCAAGAACCATGATTTCGGAAGGTCCCGCGACCAAGTCCAGGGCGACCTCGCCATAGAGTTGACGCTTGGCGGCAGTGACGTAGGCATTGCCTGGACCGACGATCTTTTCGACCTTCTTGATTGTTTGCGTGCCGAAGCCAAGGGCGGCGACGGCATAGACACCACCTAGTTGATACACCTCGTTGGCGCCTGCGATCTTGCAGGCATTTAGCACGGCGGGATTGACCTTGCCGTCCTTGCCAGGAGGAGTGACCACGACAATCTCTTTGACCCCGGCCGCCTTCGCGATGCCTACCGTGTGGACGACGGTGGAGATTAGGGGAGCGGTGCCGCCGGGAATGTAGCATCCTACCCGGTCAAGGGGGGCGAATTTCTCGCCCAGGATGACGCCAGGCCTTGGACTGAACGTCCAGTTCTTGGGGATTTTCTGAGTGGAGAAATCCGTGATGTTCTTGACCGCTGTCTTGATGGCGTCCAGGGTGACCTGGTCGATTTCGGGGATGTTGTCCAGATTAACCCTGAAGGTATCGGGCGTCAGAAGGACCTTGTCGAATTTCAGTGCGTATTCGATGATTGCCCCATCGCCTTTTTCTTTGACTTTTTTTAGGATTTCAGCGACTGCCTTGTCGATGACTGGATCGAATGCCGAGCGATTAAGCAGCGGTTTTATTTCGTTGTTGAAGTTGGGATTGTCTTGAAAGATCGTTTTCATGGTGCGTAGATTGTCAATAGGCTCGGCGCACTGGAGTTATCCTAGTACGCCGAGCCATGTTTTTAGGAGTATAGATTACAGTTCCTTGATGTAGATGTTTCGGAACCAGAGGGGGGAGTTATGGTTTTGGAGTTCGATTTGTCCTGATGGATAGATTGGAATTTTTCGGTTCCAGTAGTTTTCCATAACGACATTGTCGACGACCAGCGTTCCATTGAGCCAGACCGAGACTCTTTCGCCGACCATCTTGATGCGGAACCGGTTCCATTGCCCGATGGGGTTGTCCATGATGCTGGTTGGGTTGCTTGGGTTCTTCTGGTTGTTGTAGAGTCCGCCCGAGCCGATCTTCCACTGTTCGGGATCCCATATCTGGACCTGCGGGGAGCCTCTGAGGTAGATTCCGGAGTCGCCGCCGCGGGTCATTTTCCAGTCGACGTACATATCGAAGTCCTTGTAGTCCTTTGCCGTGCAGAGTGCCGAACCCTTGCCGTCAAACACGATGACTCCGTCAACGACTGTCCAGTGCGCCCTCATTTGGTCATCGGCTTTTTTCTGTGCTTCCGCCAGTTGTTCCGGTGTCATCTTAGCTCTTGATTCCGGGTTTCCGACCAGTCCTTTCCAGCCAGTGAGGTCTTTTCCGTTGAAGAGCGCGACATAGCCTTCTGGTGGCACGTTGTGTGGTCCGTCAACGTAGGGTTCAAGAGGCTTGATTCTGATGTTTTTGAATTCGACGTAGTCGCCGTGTCCGAGCCAGCCGATATGCCCTGAGCGCCTGTCAAGTCCAGGGTGTTTCGCCCTGCCTTGTCCGTCAGCGGTTTCCTGGATTGTGGCGATATCTGCGTCTATGATCACCTGGTCGTTGAGGATGACCTTGATCTTGGATCCTTTTGCGATGACGACTTGGTGGTTCCATTCTCCTGGCTTCTTGAGCGCGCCATCCTTTGCGGGCACGACTCCATAGATTGAACCGTGGTGCTGCCAGGGTTGGAGATTTCCTTTTTTCGCCTTGTATCCGTCATTGTCGATGATTTGCAGTTCCATTCCGACGTAGGCAGGATTCCCTTGTGCCGGCGTTCTGATGGCGAGTCCGTTGTTGGCCGCTTCCGTCAGGAGGAAATCGAACTGGAGTTCGAAGTCGGCGAATTCCCATTGGGTAAGGACTTTTCCTCCTTTCTTTGGATCGCAGTACATGATTCCGCCTTCCTTGACTCCGTATCCGGCGGTGTCTCCGATCCAGCCTGTCATATCCTTTCCATTGAAGAGGTTGATGAATCCGTCCTTGTCGGCTGGCGGGAGCGGCGGGGTCTTGATCACGGGCTTTTCTGCGGCTGGGAATTCCTTGGGTGCCGTTCCTGTGGCATAGGCTTCAAGTTCGACCACGTGCTGGTACCTGCCGTTGCCGGTGCAGTTGAGTTTGACGTAGCGTGCCTTGATCGGCTTGAAGGTATGGACGATGCCCTGGGCGGTCACAGGCGTCCTGTTGTTGGAGTTGTCCGCGACGCGGGTCCAGGTCTTGTTGTCCAGGGAGACTTCGATGTTGTAGGAGTAGCTGCGGATTGTATCCCAGAAGTAGATGACGCGAATCGTATCCAGTTCTGCTTCCTGCTGCATGTCAACGGTAATCCAGGTCGGGCACTGGTCGGTATGCCATCCATCGTACCTACCGATTTTGCCGTCGTTGACCCTTGTTGGCGCATAGTGGTCTTCCTGGAGGGAACCTGCGGTGACGGGTTGCCTGAACAAGAGGTTGGGGATCGGAGACGGAGACAATTTCCCGCTGATGGAATAGACTTCGAATTCGACCAGATGGACTGCTTGGTTAACGGAGTTCTTCAGGATGTTGAGCTTGACGTAGCGTGCCTTTTCGGCGGGGGCGATCGGGTGGGACAAGCCGTTCTCCGTGGCCGCCTTAGTGTTCGTGGACATGTCGACGACTTGCTTCCAGGTCTTGTTGTCCGAAGAGATTTCGACGGTATATGCGTAGCTTCGGTTGCCGTCGTAGTAGAAAATTGGCCGGATGAAGTCAATGGATTCTTCCTTTTGGAGGTCGACCGTGATCGAGGATGGCCATTTGACTCCGAACCATGCGGAGTCCCTGTCGTGGATGATTCCATCGACAGCCTTTTCCGGGGCATGGTTGCCTTCTTGTTCGCAAGACGTGGTGACCGGCTTGCCGAATGCGACGTTGATCCCTGCGGGCGGGAACGAGACGAGGTGGTCCTTTGCGCTGTTCTTGAGAGCGTCGTTGGAGGCAAGGGCGATGACTTTTTCCAGCGCCTCCCGC
>JAGVUR010000123.1 GCA_019136135.1 Verrucomicrobiota bacterium | reverse complement strand
TTAATCGGATACGCTTAACCGATGCACTTGATCGAGATTAAGGAAGACGCCCGTTCTCATTGAGGCACACGGAAACATCGATTTGCTTCGCCCCCCCCCCGTGAACGGTTACAAGTTGAGTTTTTCCTGTCGATGGAGCGTATCCGAAATGAGTTGAAGAAAATCGGTTCGAATTCTGCTCCGTTTCCGTTATTGAGCCAGTTGCGTCACCCTCGTCATGTGACGGAGATTGCGCCATGTTGTCGTGATCCACTGACCACGTTTGGCGTGTTGCCTGACGGGAGCGTTCCTGTCTGCGCCAGCTATGACGATGCTCCAGTAGCAGGATGGATTGGAAAGCAACGGGTCATCGATATCTGGAACGGTCCCGTGATGAACGAGTTCCGAGAACAGCAACGCTGTGGGCAGGAACTCCCTTGGGAAAAGCGCGGCGATTGCGAACATCGGCAATCCTGTAGGAAATACTGCCCTAAATTGGAAAAAGTCTGGCTTTGCCGAAAGGAGATAGCGGACGCATTGGCGAAAGTGGAACACGTGGTTGAGTGTAGCTAGAGAGGTAAACGGATATGGCAAGATACATTGGGAATACGCGTGACGAGCAGGAAATCAGCAATGAAGTTCTGGTAGGCGAACTCCTGTATGTGGAATCGGGTGGCGTGGCAAACAACGTGACGATGATAGGCGGAACCTGCTACCTATATTCTGGCGGCAAGGTGGATGGTTTGATCTTGGAGCAGGGGGCGATGGTGGTGGTGCGCTCGGGAAGCGAGGTCGACAACCTGAAGGTTGGAAACGGTTGCACGCTGAACATGACGAATGCCTCGGGAATGTCGGTGTCAGGCGTTGAACTTGATGATGGTGCCAAGTTGTGGATGGAGGTTGATGGTAGGACGGCATTGTCAGGCACTTGTTCCAATGGCGATTTTTCGATTGGCAAGGCTGATGAGGATGGCAAGATTGCGGTCAATGGGTTATCGTTGCATTACGGCAGCAGCCTGACGATTGGCGCTGGCTGTGTCATGGATGATGTTTCCGTTGATTGGGGCGGTGAATTGAATGTTGGATCCGGCGCTGTGGTGACGGGGTTGCTGTTGGAGGCTGGGAGTCGGTTGAATCCAACGTTGGACGATCAGACGCATATCGAAGGCACCTATGTGGATGGTGGTGCATTCTCGATTATAGGCAACCGGATTTCAGGGCTTGTCATCGCTAGGCACGGCTCCATTGAGATTCGCGATGGTCACATTGCGGATAATATCAGGGTTCTGTCTGGTGGCATAATCACTGTAAAGCAAGGTGGGATAGTGACTGATTTGACGATGGATGCGAACAGTCTCCTCTATCTTGAAGTAAGCAAGCAAGGAAAGGTCACTGGGACTTACGCCGGTCGCGCTTTTGCCTTGGAGGATGGGATCGCAGAAGGGTTTGTCCTTAGCGAGTACAGCAAGATGGATGTCCTTGTGGGGACTGAGGTCAGGGACATTGAGTTTGCCTCTGATACGGTTTGCACGGTCAAGGGCAATGCGGTGATGGCGGATATCGTGATGGGCGGGGTGATTACTATCGGGAATTATGAGGTTGACGCACAAGGCGGCGGGTTCCAGTTTGCGATGGCGGGCAGGTACCCTGGGACATCGGCAATGCTGAATCGTCTTGATGGATTGGTGAACGCCGAGCTGTCGGTGTCCGTTGGTTCAAACCAACGTTATGGCAGTTACTGTTTGGCGGAAGGGGCGTCTAGTGTTCGTGACGATGAGATTGAGTTCTTTATTGACAATGAATCGAAGGGATTTTTCCTGGCGCCTGGCCTGGGTGAATCCAGCAATTCTTTTGTTAGGGGAATTACGGAATTTAAGTTGTCGTTGTCCACATCAAAGGTTTTGAATTTAGAAACATTTGAAGCGACGGATTTGTATAGTTACACAGTTAACGGAGTTGAGCAGAAGCTGTGGCGCGGCTTTGCGGGGGATGCCGAAACAGGCTACACGCTTTCTGTGGCATGGGACGGAAACCTGGATGACGCAAAACATCTAGGCACCACCCTGGATGGTGGCGAAATCTATGTGAACAAAACCCAGGGCTTCGGAATTGCCCAGCTGTCAAATGATGGCAATCACTCGGATGCGATGGCAATGAGCAGGGTGACGGCAGATGCCGGGCCAAAGCTGTATGCGGGGCTTGCCGATGGTCGGCGCGAGGACTTCTTCGCCTGGACCAGCGAGCAGTGGGGCGATGGATATGCAGCGCAGCATACCTCCTCCGAGGTCGCCTGCCCGCCGATTTCCTTGCAGGGCATGAATCGTTTCCGCGATGCCTTCCAAGGCTCCACGGATGCCAGCGTGCTTTGGTTGACCGACGATCCCCATGGCGATGCCTTGTGCCTGGATGACATGTTCTCCGAGTTTGGGGATGCAGGTCGGGTTCTCGCTTTCAACGAGGTCAATGCTGGCGCCGGAGACGATCTCCTGGATTTCACCAGCAATCGGTTCCAAGAAACCGGTACCGCCTTGACGCTGAGAGGCGGCGCGGGAAACGATATCATCTGGGCTGGAACAGGACGCCCGTTTATCCTCTATGGCGACGAAGGAGACGATATCCTGGTAGGCGGCGGCAATGTCGGCGACCAATTCGTTTTCCAAGGCGACTGGGGAAACGATACGGTTCAACAACTGGCTGGCGCCCCGGTTGAATTGGTGTTCCGGGGAGTCGATATACAGGTGGAAGGCATCATCGCAGACGGCAATACGTTGTTCGATTTCGGGGAAAACCGAAAGGTCACCGTGCTAGGACAGACCAACGGAATCAATGTGAATTATGAATTGTGAATTGTGAATAAGTCTGACCCATCTGACCTGTCCGACTTGTCTGACCTGTCTGACCCTGTCTGACCCGTCCGACCCGTCCGACCCGTCCGACCCGTCCGACCCGTCCGACCCGTCCGACCCGTCCGACCCGTCCGACCCGTCCGACCCGTCCGACCCGTCTGACCTGTCCCATTTCCTGGCGGCAAAACCAAATTTTATTTCAATGCTCCGAATCGCCGTGTTCGCGAGTTGAAGTCGCTGATGGCCTTTTCGAGGTCTTGTGGGGAGAAGTCAGGCCAATAAGTCGGGGTGACGTAGATTTCGGCGTAGGCGATCTGCCAGAGCAGGAAGTTGCTGATTCGATGATCGCCTCCGGTGCGGATCAGGAGGTCGGGATCGGGCAAGTCGGGCTGATAGAGGAAATCGGCGAAATCCGATTCGGTAAGACGCTTGGAAGGACGAGGCTGGGAAAGAATTTTGTTGACGGCGTCAACGATTTCAGCGCGCCCTCCGTAGCTGATGGCTAGGGTCAAGGTCAAAGCGCGGTTGTTTTTTGTCTTTTTGACGGCATTGAGGATGCTGTTTCGAGTGCTGAAGGGGACGTCGTCGATCCTGCCGATCACTTGTACTTTGATGTCGTTCTGGTTGAGTTGGTCAAGGTGTTCTGTTGAGAATGATGCTGCGAGGCTCATCAGTGCGGCGATTTCGGATGGTGGCCGTTTCCAATTTTCTGTGCTAAAGGCGTACAGCGTCAGGAACTTGATGCCATTTTCTATTGCGGCTTGGGCAATGGTGAGGATGTTATTGGCTCCTTGCCGATGTCCCTCAGTGCGTTGAAGACCGCGTTCCTGGGCCCAGCGTCCGTTTCCGTCCATAATGATCGCGATATGATTCAAGGTATTCTCAGTTGTCATTTTGGCTGAATCCTAGCTTGATTAGTGAGTTCTTGACATCTTGGAAAAGCTCATCCGGTGTGCTTGCTCCGGCGGTGAGACCAATCGATCTGGCGTCGCCAACGGCGTCAAGCGCTTGAACCGAGTTTTCGACGAGCTTGGCGGCAACGCCCAAAGCACGGGCACGCTCGCATAGACGGTTGGCGTTGCTGCTATGGCTTGAGCCGACGACGAGTATCAAATCGCAGACGCGAGCTAAGGTCACGATCGCCTCTTGGCGTTTTTTCGAGGCATTGCAAACGGCGCTGGGACAATGCGCGTTGGGAAAACGTTGCTTGAAATGGGCGGTGATCGATTGGGCGAGGTCGTTGTCCATCGTGGTCTGCACGAGCAACACTGGGTTTGTGAGTTCGGGCAGGCGATCGATGTCGCTTGTCGATGTGACGATGTAGGTCTCTGGCGTTCCTGCATGTCCTATGATTCCGACGGCTTCATGGTGTCCTGGAGTCCCGAAGAGCACGAGTTGTTGGTTTGATGTGGTGTCTTGTGCCAGCCGATGGAGGTTTTCGACGAGTGGGCACGTGGTGTCATAAACCTTCAGGTTTCTGAGTTTTGTCTGCTGGATGATGCTTTTTGGGACGCCATGGGTTCCGAGCAGGAGGGTTGCATGGTGGGGGACTTGCTGGACATCGTCGACGAAAATCGCTCCATTTTGCGTCATGTTTCGTGTGACGTCGTTGTTATGCACCAGTTCGTAGAGTACGTAGATTGGCTTGATTTTCTGGTTGACGAGGTCGTTGAAGAGTTCGATGGCTCTTTTGACTCCGGTGCAGAATCCATAGTGCTCAGCGATATGGAGCTGCTTTTGAGTGTCGGGATGATCTGTGTTCATTGGATTGTGTTGGTCATCAGACAAGTTTGTGGTGGAGCTTTTTTTCGACGATGATAACAATCGGGATGAGTCCGAAGAAAAGCATTGGGCCGGCTATGTAGATTGCCTTGAATCCGTAATGAAGCGCGAGGGCAGAAGCGAGGGAATGGGTGATGATTTGACCTACTGAACGGAAGGTGACTGCGGAACCAAACATCAACCCCTTGCTGGAAGGCGGTGTCAGCTTTGCAAGCCAAGAATTCCAAACCGGCTCAAGAACTGCAGAACAGAAGATGAGGAAGGGACGGATCAGCAGCATCACATAAACCGCGGCGCTCCCGTCAGGTGGAAAACCCGGGATGTTAAGGTGAACTCGATAGTGCTGGAGATGATCCATGGACAAGAGCCCCAAGATGGCTAGCAAGAAGAATCCGGCGGCAGTACAAGCCGACAGGCTGATGAGGAGCGCATGCTTGTCAATGAAACGCCCTAGGATGAATCCCGATAACATCGCTCCGATGAAGCCTCCCGCCATCACCAGGCTGGTCCAACGGGCGGCATGTGGCATGTCCTCGCCGCCGTTGAGGAACTCGATGACTAGCGGAAGCTGGGAGTTGTCGACAAATCTCGCCATATTCGAGATGATGTAAATCGCAAATAGAGGCAATGCAGGGAGGAATACCGTTATGAATGGAGAGGTCGAACTGTCCGACTTGATCTTCACAGGACGCTGGAAATTCTCCTTTGTGAAAAGCATTAGCGCGATTCCCGAGACAATCCAAAGAGTTCCCGTCATCATGAAGAGTTTCTGGTAGCCGACTTCTTCGGAAAGATAGCCGCCAAGCACAGTTCCCGCAATGTCGCCGGCAAACAAGGAGACGCTGATCATCGCCAAGGCATATCCCTGCTTGGCACGAGGCGTGCAACTGGATACCAGGGTCATCGCCGCAGAGGTGGTTCCCGTAAACAGCCCCTGCAATAGCCTGAGAAAAAGGAAGACGTGGACCGGCTCAATCGAGTCAATTCCAAGTTTTACAAGAAGTTGGTGAATCTGAGGCGCCAGGCCCATCGAGCCAATGATCAGGCCGCCGAGTATATTCGCCCGGAGCATCATGATCTTGCGGCCAAACTTGTCGGCTAGTACTCCCCAGATCGGCGCCATTGTCGCCAGGGTCAAGTGTGGAAGCGCGGACGATAGTCCCACGTAAACCTTCAACATGTCGCCATCCGCAACCCCAAGGCCCTCGCGCATGTAGAAGGGCGTGAAGGGAACGGCTACGGAAAAGCCGACATAGGTGACGAACTGGCAAATCCAGACAACCCAAAGATTTTGTTTCCAGAATGGCTCGCCGTCAATTATTTTTTTATCCATAAACCTAAAAAACAGTTGAAATTGGATTTAATTCCTAATCGATTGATTATCAAATGGTTAGAAAGTTTATTCAATACACCATGCTGGTGAGTTGAAGTGCGTCAGTCTTCTGTTGCGCCTTTACAAGGCGCCCGGCATGAGGGCATCCTACCCCCGGGCTAAAGCCCGGGGTTAAGCATGGTCAGGCGCCTACGGCGCAAAGTCTTTGGCACGGACTGGCCGTCCGCAATCCATGCGGGCGGGACATGGACCAGACAAGGACGATAGTTCGGACTTGTCGGCGGGATTTGCATAATACATAGCGCTGCAAGCGCTTAACGATGCTTAACCCCAGGCTTCAGCCTGGGGAGGGAAAAACACCTGAAGACCGTGCCTTGTAAAGGCACTACAATCATAAGGCATCAACTTCTTTTTTTATCCATAGCATATGAGGGCGGAATATATGATAATTTAGTTTATATAATATACCATCCCCAAGCTTTTAGGCAAGAAAAGCACTAATTTAAATATGGCATTTGTCTTAAAGAATGGGTGCGGTGAAAATATACTTTTGTTTTGTGTTGGCTTTATGAGTAAATAAAGATTTTTTCGCGATGTAAAACAAGATTACTTGATGATGTTTAGCGGCGCGAAGTATTGCGGCGCCTGGTGTTGTGGAACCATTATCGGCGTGAAGGCTGTGAATTGCGGTGAGTTTCCCAGGGAGCGGACACGGTAAAGATTTAGCTTGAGGTTATCGGGGGGCGTTTCCAGGTCCGACCATGGAATGAAGACTTGAAGTGTCCATCGGTCTTGGAGTCGCTTCACCTTGTAGAATGCGTTTCCATTCCACTCGCTTTGGATCCTTCCTCTTGGTCCTCCAGTCCATTTTCCATCCCAAAGGTTTTCGCCTGCTGTGACAATGTACTGGAATCCGATCGATTCGTCATTCGGGGCGAAGAACAGCTCGATCGCATCATCGTCCCAGACCGGTCCCTCGTCGCGCTTTGTTGTGTGCATCCTAAGTTTTTCGATCTGATCTTCAAAGCAGACGAATGCGAAGGCCATGCCGTTGGGATTGGCGATCGCATAGACCATCGTGCTGACATCGGCCTCCGAACCGTCGGTGTTGACGAATTTAGCTCGTCTTGCCTTGTTCCAAAGAGGGGTGTCCAGGGTGTCGATGAAGGTCTTTGGCGTAATATCCTCTGTTGTCCATGCGGCGTTGAACTGGCGTGTCGAGGTCGAGATGTTGAGGAGTTGAGTTGCGAAGGGAGTCATTTCATCAAGGATCAGCTTGATGCGCTTGTATTCGTCAGAGTTTTCCGTCGTTTGCGCCAGTGCGTTTTTGAGTGTGTCGAGTAGGTTGTTGATATCGCTTGCGGTGTATTGTTCAGCAGGATGGCTGGTGAATTTCCGTGTGAAGAGAGTTTCTGCGAGTTCCCAGAATTGTTTCATTTGGGGTCTAGCCGGTCCATAGAAGAGCGTGTAGTATTCCTCTAGGAGCTGATTGAGGTCCAGATTCGCGTCCCAGAGGAGTTTTGCCCTCAGGTAAGCATTGATATGGGAGAGTCCTGGCATGGTGATGTGTTGGTCGGCAAGGTCGGGATCGCCGGTAGTTTTGAATTCCGACTCCATGAATTCGCCTTTGGCGTTGAGTTGCTTGTGGAATATCATTTCCCTTTGGAGCAGCTTTGGATAGAAGCAAGGGAAGCCGCGGAATGGGAGCCAGTAGTCGAAGATCGGGTAGGTCCAGAAATAAAGCCGGTCGGTTTTCTTTGCCCAGGCGGTGGTCAAGGTGTCGATGTTCTGTTTTTGCTTTGGGTCTCTGTTGTTTTGCCGTATGTAGCAGATCATGACGGCGACATTTTTGGAGAAGTCGTCGATTTCCGGTGGTTGCCTGTAGTTTTCGTAGGCGAAGGAGCCGATGTAGTGGTCGGGGTATTTTTCGGCGATTTTCTTTGCGACCTTGTTGATGAAGCCCCAGACGTAGTTGGAGGTGGAACCGTCCTCGCCCAGATGTGGCGAGAGCTGTTTCTGGCATTTTTCGCATTCGCAGGTCTTGACGATGCCGTCTCCTGGGCAGAGCGGATAGAGCTTGATGCCCGGGTTGGCATCGAAGGCCTTTGAGATTCTCTTGACCCATTCATCGACCAGGTCTTCGTTTGAGAGGCAGTAGTTTCCTCCTCCGCAGATGACGGACCGGTTGTCGAAGTCAGGCTTCCCGTCGATGATGGCGAAGAAATCTGGTCTTGTGTCCTTGAAATATTGCATTTCGACGAAGTTATGGTTGATTGGAACGGGATATTGCGCTCCGAAGCCCACCCTCTTGTACCAGATTGCGTCCCGCAGTGCCGTGGGGAAGTTGCAGAACCAGGCGAAACGATACTCGAAATCCGGCTCAACAGTTGTCTTTTGCACTGGAACCAGGAGCGAATCGCGCTTGGGGACGATTCGTCCCAGGTCGCCTGTCATGTACCATCGGATGCCGGCGACGTTTTCCAGGAAGCGATAGACTCCGTGGAGGGTTCCGTTTTCGCCGAATGCGCAGAGCTTTGCCTCTTCGTTCAGGCATTCGGCGCTTCTGAATGGGTGGCGTGCATTCCAGACGATCGGCTTGCCGTCGTAGTCGCGTCCTGCGATGCCGATGGCGGTTTGCGTTGCGACGATTGTGAAGCCATCGGGCTTGAGGGAGTTGACGTCAATGCCCAGCTGGCGGGTTTGGGGCGAATCTCCAAGGTAGATTGGTATGCGATCCTTGGGGATTTGCTGGTCGTCGCTAAGGATGTCCAGCGTGGCGCTTGTGGCAAGTCGGATATGGTCCTGGAGTTCCTTGGCGGCGTATTGGACCATTTGAGGTGGATTTTTCGGGAGAACGATGACTGCTTTAGGGGCATGGTTTTGGACGATGGCCACGTTGGCGCATGCGGTACAACAGATCAGGCTGGCGGCAGTGAGCAGGGGTAGGTTTTTCATGGTGGTATCCTATTTATATTCGATAATGAGGGTGGGGTAGCAATGTTTGTGTCCGGCGTAGAATCCTTGTATGATTGTGCACCAGGCTTGACGATTGTCATTGACTTTGTCGCCTGCTTCGTCGTGGAGCCTGAACGTTGCGTATCCATAGTTTTTCTGGAGGCATGAATCGATGTAGCTTGTGACGTCAAATTGAATCAATCCATCGTCGCCTTGCGGCGGATGGTTTTTGAGCGCCGCCGTTGAAGCTATGCCGCAAGGGACGATGTTGGTTTTCGCCAAATCTGCGACCTTGAATGCGATTGGGTCGAAATCCATTCCAAAAAGGGACAATGTCCTGTCCTGGTTGTCCTTTTTGACAATGTACCAAAGGTGGAGCTTGAGCGTGGCTTTTTGGATCGTGGGCTTTTGATTGGGGAGATAAAGCCCGCCGAGGTCAAAGCGCATCAGGATCCTGTCGTTCCTGGTGCAGTGATTGGCGTGCCCAGCGATAAGCCCGAGGTTCTTGATGCCGCCAATCTGAAAATCCACATGCATGCCGGAGGCGCAGTCCTCGGGATTTTGCAGGGGAACGACCAGCGTCCTTGCGGAGATCGCAAGGGCGGAAAGCATGGCAAGAGAGATGATTTTCATCATTGGATGTTACTCCTTGAAAGTTTACAATGGGTTGAAGCAGGCGACTTGTCGCGCGCCGTCAGCGGTCATTTTTGGGACGTCGTTCCTGCAAGCCTCGGTGACGTGCGGGCATCGATCGGCGAAGGCGCAGCCGCGAGGCAGGTTCAACAGGCTGGGGACTTGGCCGGGAATGTGAGGCAACTTGCCGGAGCCTTTCGCCAAGGCGGGAATCGAGTTCAAAAGACCTTGCGTGTAGGGATGGCGGGGATGGGCGAAAATCTCCTTGACGGGACCGGATTCGACGACGCGGGAGGCGTACATCACCACCATGTCGTCACACATTTCCCAGATGACTCCCATGTCGTGTGTGATCAGCAATAGCGATGCGTTGTTGTCCTTGATCTTGCGCATCAGGTCGAGGATTTGCGCTTGTATCGTGACGTCAAGCGCGGTGGTGGGTTCGTCCGCTATGACGAGTTTCGGTTGCATGATCATCGCCATGGCAATGACGACTCGCTGCCGCATGCCTCCGGACAACTCGTGCGGATAGGAGTCGAAGCGCTTTTCAGCATCGGGGATCCCGACCTTGCGGATCCAGTCAAGGCAAAGCTCCCTGACTTGCTCGGAAGATTGACGGGTGTGCAGGTTGACGACTTCCGCCAATTGGTTGCCGACCGTGTGCAACGGTGACAATGCAGTCATCGGCTCCTGGAAAATCACTCCGATCTCGCGTCCGCGGATACGTTGCATTTCCTTGATCGGAAGCTGAAGGAGGTCGATTCCGTCTAGTTCGATTTTGCCTGACTTGATGATGCCCGGCGGTTGCGGGATCAGCCTTGGGATGCTCATGGCGGAGACGGATTTTCCGCATCCTGATTCGCCGACGAGTCCAAGGGTTTTCCCGTCCTGGAGCGTAAAGGACACGTTGGTTGCGGCATTGAGAATGCCGTCATCGGTATTGAATTGGACGGTTAGGTCTTGGACGGAAAGCATGGTCGTTACTGGTTTTCTTGGATGGCCTTGAGCAGGGCTTGTGCGGCGAGTTCTGGTTTTTCGTCAATGAGGACGCGCTTGCGGTCATTCTTCGGAACGGCGATTTTTGCGACTTTGGTCGGCGACCCCTGCAATCCTATGTCTGCCGGATCGAGATTCAAGGATTGTGCGTTTTCGACGATTGGGGCATGGTCGAGTGCGTTGATATAGTTGTCGATGCTCGGGAAGCCGGGTTCGTTGGCTTCCTTGAGAATGGTGAGCAGGGCGGGAGTCTTGACCTTTAGGACGGCAGTGCCAGTGTCCAGCATCCGGCTGACCATCAGGGTGCCGTCTGATTCGGGGACGACCTTGACGACATACGTGACCTGGGGGATGTTGAGATGCTCCGCAATGCCGGGACCGACCTGCGCTGTGTCGCCGTCAGTCGCCTGTTTCCCGCACAAGATCAGCTGGAAAGGACCGTGTTTTTCGATGGCTTTTGCGAGGGTGAGCGAGGTCGCCCAGGTATCGGCGCCTGCGAATTCCCGTGCAGTGAGGAGCACGGCGTCGTCTGCTCCCATGGCAATGGCTCTTTTGAGGACTTGAGCCGCCTGCGGCGGTCCCATTGTAAATGCCGTGACGGTGCCGCCAGTGAGTTTTTTGAGCTGGATTGCGGCTTCGAGCGGAAAATCGTCCAAGGGATTGAGGACTGCTTTGGCTCCGTCTCGCTTGAGCGTGTTTGTTTCGGGATCGAGTTCCAGATTTGCAGTATCGGGAACTTGTTTGAGGCAGACTGCTATTTTCATGGATTTGTACCGGGGAAATGCTGCGATGGATGAACCAAGAAAATAATGTAATTCAGGCGATTTTCAAGGATTACAAGGTTTTCTTTATGTGCGCAAAATCAAAGTGGGGTGGACCTGCATCCACAACCGAAAAGTGGCGGTTTGGTGTTCAAGGGGTATGTCACATGGTTTTTGAGTACGAAAATGTGAAAAAATGGGACTGAGACTGGGACAAATGAGACCTATGAGACACATGGGACCTATGGGACTGGGACATGGGATTCTGGGACAGAGGTCGGACAGGGCCGGACGGTTTTGCCCTGCTTCGGAGCGAGACGGGTTTAGGTACGGGCACCCGGGGTGCTCGTACTCAAGCTGTGTCGCCGCTAAAGCGGCGAAACAGGACAGAATCCCAGCCAGGCCTGTCGGGCAGACTTGCCCTGCTTCGGAGCAAGACGGGTTCAGGTATGGGCACCCGGGGTGCTCGTACTCAAGCTGTTTCGCCGCTAAAGCGGCGAAACAGGACAGAATCCCAGCCAGGCGGGTCGGACGGTTTTGCCCTGCTTCGGAGCGAGATGGGTTCAAGTACGGGCACCCGGGGTGCTCGTACTCAAGCTGTGTCGCCGCTTTGGCGGCGAAACATGGCGCGTTCCCAGTCGGGCTGGGTCAGACGGGCAGGACAAAACTTTACAAGGTTCGTGGTGGGGATTTCTTGCAAAAGAGTTGACTTGGGGATAACTTTTATTTTTCGAGTTTTCACAAATCATATATTGGGAGCTGCGATGTCAGTTAGGTTTCGAATCGAGGAGTTGCAAGCGATCTGCGGCGGCGAATGGGATGTTTCGGCGACTGTGGGGGAAATTGTCGGAATAACTGACGACAGTCGTGTTGTATGTGCGGGGAATTTGTTTGTGTGCTTGGTTGGCGAGTTGTCTGACGGGCACAAGTACGTTTTGAATGCGGCGCGCAACGGTGCGAAATGCGTGTTGGTGGAACGGGATTTGGGGGATGAGGCGCTGTCGGCATTGCGTGAATTGGGTTGCGGTTGCCTGCGTGTTTCGGACAGTTTTCGTGCGTATCACCTGCTTGCGCGAGAGTGGCGTCGGAAGTTCGTCAGGCTGCCGATTGTCGGCATTACGGGAAGTAGTGGGAAGACGAGCACGAAGGAGATGATTGCTTCCGTGCTTGAGGTAAAGTTTCCTGGCGGTGTTCTGAAGACCGAGGGGAATACCAATAATTTCTTCGGGGTTCCGAGAAATCTGTTTCGGTTGAATGACGATGTCCGATGCGCCGTGATTGAAATGGGTAGCAACAAGCCTGGTGAAATCGATCGGTTGGCGTGGATGGTCGAGCCGACCACTGGGATCGTGTGCAATATCGGTCCGGCGCACCTGGAGTTTTTCGGCGATCTTGAAGGAGTGGCTTCGGAGAAGGGGGATTTGCTGGCGCGTACGGATTTTGATTCTTGCGTCGCGGTGCCTGGCGATTGCGTTGGATTGGAGATATTGCGCAGTCATGCCGGTGCCCGTCAAGTCACGACCTTCGGCAAGGGTGCGAATTGCGATGTTCGTTGCGAGTATTTGGGTGTGTGTTCGGACGGTTATGGGCTTCGCTTGCACGATGTGGCTGGCGGCGATTCGATTGAGTTAGTGTGGAGCTTGGGTGGTGAGCACCAGGCGGTGAATGCGTCTGGTGCGGCGGCGATCGGCTTGATGTTCGGGATGACGCTGGAGGACATTGCCGTTGGCTTGAGGCGGTGCACGTTGCCGGGTTCGCGGATGAAAGTCGAGGAGGTCGATGGTCGCCATTGGGTCAATGATGCGTACAATGCGAATCCCGCCAGCATGCGTGCGTCGATCACCTGGTTTATGGAGATTTCCAGCGGTAATCGAGTGCTGGTTTTGGGCGACATGCTTGAGATGGGCGAGGGAGCTAGTTGCGACCATCGTCAGTTGCTGGAGTGGGTTGGCTCGGTTTCCGAGGGCGCTCGGATTGTGACGGTTGGTCCTCTCTTCGGCGAGCATGCCGGTGCATTCGGTTGCGAGCACTATGCCAACTCGGACGACGCCCGGGAGGCATTGCTGCCGAGTTTGGATGAAGGCAGTTGGATTTTGCTTAAGGGATCGAATGGAATTGGATTGTATAAGATTTTTCCAGGCAATGCATAGCCAAGGAGGTTAACATGGGTCGTTGCTTTCTATCGTTGGGCTTGTTGTTTTGCGTAGGTGGATTGCTTGCGGAACCGAAAATGGATCTTTACGATTTTGCAAATGCTGTTCCGGCGGATTTGGTTGAACATCGCGAAGCAAGTACGTCATGGGAGGGAAAAGGACGCTTTCGAGTTCGCCTGGAACCGAAGGGAATGTGGCCGGGAATTACCTTGAAGGCACCCGACGGAAAGTGGGACGTGTCGGATTACGACAAGGTTTCCGTCCAGTTGCGGAACATCGGGAAGGGCATGATCAATGTTGGATTCAGGTTTGACAACCCAGGCGCCAACGGAAGCCAGCACTGCCTGCAGGAATTCATTATGCTGGAAGCAGGCGAACGCAGGGTGCTGACCATGAAAATCAACCGCAAAAGTACCCCGACGGTGAAACTGTTCGGGATGCGCGGATATCCTGCGGAAATCGGGGGCAGTACCGGCGCCGGGAAAACTGTCGAACCTGACAACATCATTTGCTTTTTGCTGTTTGGCCATGCCCCGAAGGAGGCGATGGAGTTTGAGGTCGAACGCGTCTGGGTGCATGGGGAATTCGCTGGCAAGAAGTTGATGCAAAAGTTTACCGAGGAGAATTTTTTTCCGTTCATCGACACATTTGGTCAGTTCATCCATCGGGATTGGCCTGGGAAGCTGCATGGCGCCAAGGATTTCCCGGCGCGCATCCAGGAGGAAGCCGCGGATTTGGCGAAGTATCCTGGACCTGAAGGATGGAACAAATGGGGCGGCTGGGCAGCAGGACCAAGCTTCGAGGCGACGGGATTCTTCCGGACGCTGAAGCACGAAGGAAAATGGTGGCTGGTCGATCCGGATGGAAAGCTGTTCTTCAGCCACGGGATCGATTGCGTCGGCCTGGAAGGGACGACGCCGTTGGACGATCGGGACCATTGGTTCCAGGATTTCCCGGGCAAATTGCCTGAGTTCCAGGATTGCTTTGCCAAGCAATGGCATGTGGTGAACGGATATTACAAGGGCAAGCAGCCGAAACTGTTTAATTTCGCCCGTGCGAACCTTCGTCGCAAATACGGGGAAACTTGGCAGGAAACGGCAGCGAACCTGGCGCACAAGCGGCTGAGAAGCTGGGGAATGAATACGATCGGAAACTGGTCGGACCGATTTATTTGGGGAATGAAAAAGACGCCGTACTTTGTGACGTTCGGCTCCAGGGCGAAAATCCTTGAGGGAAGCACGGGGTATTGGGGCAAGTTCGCTGATGTGTTCGATCCTAGCTTCGCAGAGGGCATCCGCAAGTCGATGGAAGGCCAGCGTGGCGTGACCGTTGACGATCCCTGGTGCATCGGGTATTTCGTGAACAATGAATTGTCATGGGGTGATGACAAGTCCTTGGCGTTGGCGTCCTTGCAATCGCCTCCTGAACAGGCCGCGAAGATTGAGTTCGTCAGGCAATTGCGCAACAAGTACGTGGAAATCGGCAAGCTGAATGCAGTGTGGGGTACGGAACATGCGTCCTGGGATGCGTTGCTGGCTAGCCGCGAAGCGCCGAACCCTGAAAAGGCGGCCGAGGACCTTCGGGCGTTCTATGCCGCCTTTGCAGACCGGTATTTCAGGGTGATTAAAGAGGAGATCAAGGCGGTCGCCCCGAATCAACTGTACGCGGGATGCCGGTTCGCATGGGTAAACCCGGTGGTCGCGGCAATGTCGGCAAGGCATTGCGACATCGTCAGCTACAATCTGTATCGCCGGGATGTCGCCAATTTCAAGCTGCCCGATGGATTGGATGCGCCGGTGATTATCGGGGAATTCCATTTCGGCGCCCTGGATCGGGGGATGTTCCACACGGGGTTGGTTGCGACAGAAAGCCAGGAAGACCGCGCAAACCACTACAAGGCATACGTGGAATCCGTTCTCGCCAATCCGACATTTGTGGGATGCCATTGGTTTAAGTACATGGACGAGCCGACGACTGGGCGCGGACTCGACGAGGAAAACTACCAGATCGGTTTCCTGGACATCGTCGATACCCCCTATCCCGAGACGATAGCCGCTTCTCGCGAGGTCGGGTACGGGATGTATGAATTCCGCTTTGGAAAGAAGCAAGGGAAGTGACCATGAAGATTACGAGCATAGAGCCGATTTTGGTCGGGGCGCCAACTCCGGGTTGCGGATTGTTGTCCAACCGAAACTATTTTTATCTGCTGGTTCATACGGACGAGGGGGTTACAGGGCTTGGTGAGGCGACCTTGGAGAGCCATGACGATTCCCTGCTTGGCGTTCTTTCTGATTTGTCCGATTTGGTGATTGGTCGCGATCCCACGGATGTCGGTTCGCTGGTTCAGGACTTGATCAAGAAGCGTTTTTGGAAAGGCGGCGTAGTGAAGGCGTCGATTATTTCCGGGATTGAATTGGCTTGCTGGGACATCAAGGGGAAGGTATTGGGCAAGCCTGTATATGAACTGTTCGGCGGCAAGGTTCGGGACAAGATCCGGGTCTATGCCAATGGATGGACCGGGGGCGCAACCGATCCTGCGGAAATCCGCGACAAGGCAGGAGAGGCAATAGCTGCGGGATACCGGGCGTTCAAGTTTAGCTTGGCTATTCCGACCTGGCCCTTGCGAGACCTGGAAACAGTTCGCAGGGTCAGAAAAGCAGCGGAAGCCGTTCGAGAAGCCGTGGGACCGGACGCACCAATCCTCTTTGACGGACACGGACGCTACGATAGCGACCTGGCGATCCAAATCGGAAAAGCACTGGAGGACCTGGGACTGATGTTTTTCGAGGAACCCGTCCAGCCCGAGGACGAAGAGGGGATGCAACGGGTCGCGGAACGGGTCGATATTCCGATTGCCGCAGGGGAACGGTTGACGCTGAAGCAGGAATTCCGTCGTCTTTTGGATCGTCGGGCGGTCTCCGTCGTCCAGCCTGACTTGGCTCATTGCCACGGCTTTCTGGAGGGGTTTAAGATTGCGGCGCTGGCTGAATCTTTCAATGCTTTTGTGGCTCCGCACTGCCCGATGAGTCCGGTAATCACGGCGATCTCGTTGCATTTGGACGCGGTCGCCCCGAACTTCCTGATTCAGGAGCGCTTGTTCTTGAACGATTGGCGAAACGAGGTCATCACAGAACCGCTTGTCGTGGAAGATGGATTTATCGCACTGAACGACAAGCCCGGATGGGGCGTGGAACTGGACATGGAACTGTGCCGGAAACACCCGCGAATCGTGGCGGGAACCCCAAGCTTGAGACGAGCTGATGGGTCGATCGCCGACTGGTGACAATACCTTCATTTCCCCCAAAAAAGCGCAAAATCACAGCCGAAAAAATGTAGCGGTTTGAGTACGAGCACCCTGGGTGCTCGTACTCAAGCTGTGTCGCCGCTAAAGCGGCGAAACTGAGGCGTTCCTAGTCAGGACGGGCGGTTTTGCCCTGCTGCCAAGCAAGACGGTTTCAGGTAGGAGCACCCGGGGTGCTCGTACTCAGGCGGTGTCGCCGCTAAAGCGGCGAAACTGGGGCGTTCCCAGACGGGACGGGCGGGTAAATTTGCTCTGCTGCCAAGCGAGCTGGTTTTAGGTAGGGGCATCCGGGGTGCTCGTACTCAGGCTGTGTCGCCGCTAAAGCGGCGAAACTGGGGCGTTCCCAGTCGGGACGGGCGGTTTTGCCCTGCTTCAAAGCAAGACGGGTTTAGGTAGGAGCACCCGGGGTGCTTGTACTTGAGCTATGTCGCCGCTAAAGCGGCGAAACTGGGGCGTTCCTAGTCGGGACGGGCGTATGGGCACCCGGGGTGCTCGTACTCGAGCTGTGTCGCCGCTAAAGCGGCGAAACTGGGGCGTTCCCAGTGAGGACGGGCGGGTAAATTTGCCCTGCTGCCAAGCGGGACGGTTTCAGGTAGGGGCACCCGGGGTGCTCGTACTCAGGCGGTGTCGCCGCTAAAGCGGCGAAACTGGGGCGTTCCCGGTTGGGGCGGGCGGTTTTGCCCTGCTGCCAAGCGAGCTGGTTTTAGGTAGGGGCACCCGGGGTGCTTGTACTCAAAGCGGGTCGCCGCTAAAGCGGCGAAACTGGGGCGTTCCCAGTCGGGGCGGGTGGTTTTGCCCTGCTTCAAAGCAAGACGGGTTTAGGTAGGAGCACCCGGGGTGCTCGTACTCAGGCGGTGTCGCCGCTAAAGCGGCGAAACTGGGGGCGTTCCTAGTCGGGACGGGCGTATGGGCACCCGGGGTGCTTGTACTCAGGTAACGTCAGGACTCGAATTGCTTGCGTAGCTGGGCGAAAAAGTCGGACATTTCCTCTTGGGTTGGCGGTTTGATGGCCTTCTTTGGGGTTGAGAACTCGACGAGTTCCTGGGGCATTTCATCGAGGAATTTTGATGGTCGTTTTAAGACGACCTTGTTTGCGATTCGTCGTCGTTCGGCGTATGACAGGACTAGTGTTTCTCTTGCCCTTGTCACTGCGACGTAGCAGAGGCGTCGTTCTTCTTCCAGGTTTCCTTCGTCGATTGCTGTTTGGTGCGGGAAAAGTCCTTGTTCCATGCCGACGACGAGCACGGTTGGGAATTCCAATCCCTTTGAGGCGTGCACGGTCATCAGTGTCACGGCCTCGCCTTGGTTTTTCATGCTGTCCCGTCGTCTGTCGTTTGCGTCTTGCAGATCGAATTGTTCGAGGTAGTCTTGGATTGTCGCCCGATTATTGTTTGCCTCGTCGAATTCAGCAAGTGTCGTCAGGAATTCGAGGACATTGTCTTTTCGCTTGAGTGCGTCTTCTCTCGGCTTGTACATTTTGACGAGTCCGTTGATGTATCCGATATCGTCGAGGAGCCGTTTGGTTTTTTCGCAGAGTTCGCCTGGGATTGCGAATGCTTTTTGGGCTTTGCCTATGACTTCCGCGAATCGCGTGAGGTTGTTTGCTGTTTCGGCTGGGATTTTGGCCAGGAAATCCGGGTTGTTGAGGAGTTCCGCCATTGGGATGCGTGTGATTTTTGCGAGGTTGTTCAGGGTATCGATCGTGACGTCGCCTGCACCTCTTGGCGGGACGTTGATCACCTGCTTGAGCGAGAGGTCGTCCTTTGGGTTTGCAATGATTCTCAGGAAGCTGACGGCGTCCAGGATCTCCTTGCGTTGGAAGAAGGAATTGGTTCCGACCAGGACGTAGGGAACCCGTTTTGACCTGAGGACTTCCTCCAGGATCCGAGATTGATGACCTGCCCTGAACAATACGGCGAATTGATTCCAGCGTCTGTCTTGTACCCTGTCATATAGGAAATCCGCGACGAACTCAGCTTCTGCACGTTCGTCTTCGCATCTGACTGCGATGACTTTTTCGCCTTCCCCTTGTTGCGACCAAAGGGTTTTTGCCTTTCTGTTGAGGTTTTTTGCGATCAGTGCGTTTGCTGTTTTAAGGATGGTATTTGTCGACCTGTAGTTTTGTTCGAGCCTGATTGTTTTGGCTCCTGGGAAGAACCGTTCGAAGTCGAGGATGTTTCCGAGGTTGGCGCCTCTCCATCCATAGATCGATTGGTCGTCGTCTCCGACGACGGAGATATTCGCGTTTTTCCCGGCGAGGAGCACCATCAGCCTCAATTGCACGTAGTTGGTGTCCTGGTACTCGTCAACCAGCAGATGGGTATAGGTATTCTGGTATGTTTCGAGGATGTCAGGTTCGGTTTGCCAGAGTTTGACGGTGAGGGTCAGCAGGTCGTCGAAGTCAAGCAGATCCATTTGCTTGAGCCTTGTCTGGTATCTCCGATAGATTTTTGCGGCGTCCTCTGCTCTTGGGAAGTCCTGGTTTGCCATGTCCTCCGGTTCTTGGAGGTTGGCTTTTGCCAGGCTGATTTTCGAGAGCCACAGGTATGGATCGCAGCCTTCCCCGACGAGTTTGAGTTCGGATGCGATTTCCCTGACCAGTCCCTTTTGATAGCCTTCTGTCGCAATTGAGAAGCGTCGTCCATACCCCAGGTGCTGGATGTATTTCCTGAGCACACCAAGGCAGAATGCATGGAACGTGGAGATGGTGACTTTCTGAGCCTGTTCTTGAGAGAGCAGCTCTGCGACTCGTTCCTTCATTTCCTTGGCGGCCTTGTTGGTGAAGGTCACGGCAAGGATGTTTTCGGGACGGATTCCATGTCGAATCATGTTTGCGATTCGATGGATAATCACTCGTGTTTTTCCTGATCCTGCTCCGGCTAGCAGAAGCAGGGGACCGTCAAGAGTATCGACGGCTTCTTGTTGATGTGGGTTCAATGCCATGGTTGTCTAGGAGTCAAATGTCGTCGGTGAGTTTCATCATTTCTCGCTTGAGGGTAGTCAAGACCTTCTCTGGATCTTGGAAGGACTTGACGTAGATTGGCTTTCCGATGACGATTTCGACTTTTGAGAAGGGATATGGGATTTGCATTCTATCCCAGCTTTTCAAGTTCCATCGGCGTTTTGCGTTGACGGAAATCGGCACCAGGGGACAACGGGTTTGTTGTGCGAGCACGACTGCCCCCAGATGTGGTTCGTACTTGGGACCACGTGGTCCATCCAGGGTGAGCACGGTTGTGAAGCCGTCTCTTAGCGAGGAGCGGAGATCAAGGAAGGCCTTGACGCCGCCTCGGCTCGAGGAGCCTCGGACGACTTTCATTCCGAAGAACTTGATGAATGTGGAGATGTATTCGCCGTCGCGGGACGCGCTGATCAGGACGGCGCAACGCTTGAGCACTTCGCGCGGAATCAAAGGCGAGATGAACAGAAGCCTGTTGTGCCAAATCGTGCCGACAAAAGGCCAGTCCCTCTTCATTTCCAGGAGCTTGTATCGGTCTTTGATTGTGACGCGATAAGTCAGCGACCAACATTTGATTATGAAAGCCGCAAGAAATGCCAGCCACTTGGGCATTCGACGTTTGTTTTTAAGCGTGAAGAATCTTTTTGCCATTTATTATAGTTATAACGCTAATGCGAGGTACGCCTGAGGATGTCCTTTTGGACATCGGTGGAAAGCCTGACAAAATACTCCGAGAATCCAGAGACCCTGACGATCAGGTCTTTTGCTTTTTCCGGATTGTTCATGGCATCAATCATCTCTTGTTGATTGGTGACGTTAAACTGCATTTCCTGCCCGCCAGCGTCGATGAATCGATGGAAGAAGGCGAGGAGGGTGGATTTGCCGTCTTGGGTTTTGAGCGTTTCGGGCTGGAATCTCATGTTGACGACGGTGCAAGACTGCTGTGTGTAGTCGGGTTTGACGATTGAGTTGACGAATGCGGTAGGACCATTGCGGTCTCTGCCGGCTGAAGGCGATGCTGCGTCCGATAGCGGCATTCCCGCGAATCTTCCGTCAGGCGTTGCTCCGAGTTCTTTTCCTGCCGGGACATTGCTGATGTTCGAAGCCATTGCGCTGAGCAGGAAGCCGCCGCCGTGGACTGGTTGCTCCAGACAGATTTCCCCGCAGATCTTGACGACTTTCCGTGCGATATCGTCGCAATACTCGTCATCGTTTCCGTACTTGGGCGCCCCATTGATCAGGAGTTGCCTGAGCGATTCGTCATTTTCGAAGTTGTTTTCGATAGCCTTGACGAGGTGTGCCTTGTCAATCATTCCTTCTTCGAAAACGAGTTTTTTGATTGCCGCGAGTCCATCGGCTATCGTAGCAAGTCCCATCATTCCGACTCCGTGGAAGCGCGGATAGATAGCGCCGCCATCGTTAATGTCGAGCTGCCTGTCGACGCAATCGGAGACGAAGGCCGAGAGGAAAGGATCTGGGAAGGTATCGACGGGTTGGCTTTTTAGCGCGTTGTTGTAGCGTTCGGCATACGCCGCCATGTCGTCCCTCATATTTTGCACGAAGAGGTCGAAGAGCTGTTCGTATGTGTCGATGTTTTCCAGTGTCAGGACAGCTCTTCTGAATGCTGAAGGCATTGAGAATCGTCCATCCGACCATGCGACTTGCTTGCCGGGGACGAGTGGTTCAACGCAGCCGAAGAGGGCGTAGTCCCTTGCGTCTTCGATTGGGATGCCAAGCTTTTCCAGCATTTTGATGTTGTTGTTGTCGTTGAATATCGCAGGGAATCCGATTCCCGTTGCGATCAGTTCGATGCAGGCAAGCAGGAACTCGTCTGGCGTTGAGGGGCCGATTCTCGCGGAGAGGTTGGTGTACGGGGAATGTACCAGATGGGTTGCCTTGAGCATCAGGAACGAGAGTGGGTTGACGGCGTCTGTGCCGTCTTGCTTGACGCCGCCGATGCAGATGTTGGTTACGGAGCGGAACCCATCGACTTTCGTCCAGAGATGGCAAAGCATGTCCAGGGTATCTTCTTCCGGGTTGTAGTAGGGTTCGAGGTATTGGTCGAGT
>JAGVUR010000083.1 GCA_019136135.1 Verrucomicrobiota bacterium | reverse complement strand
AACCATGCTCCCATGGCACAATCCAAAACCGGATGTCACCGTCCTATCCATCACCATGGAAACTCAAGCAGTCCAACTCTACGCAATCACCGCGGAAACAACAAATCCAAAGCCATTCTTCGGACTGGACATCCATGCTGAAAAAACACGTATCGCCATGGGATGCGACTTCGGAAACGTCGGAGCAACAGCAACATGGATCAAGGCACCAAACCCACTGGGGCAATATGTGCTCGATATGGACTTCCCTAAAAATGTCGATCGAGGGATTCCATACGTGATTTCTTTCTTCCCGAAACGTTACGACTCCGACGCTGGATACACGACACTATCCTTCCTCTACAAGTCAGACGATACGGGCATCATCGACATGCTTCTTCCGGAAGTCAACTGGAAAAACCAATCATCACGAACTCTCAATATCAACCTTGCGGACTCCGCAGGAGAATGGATCCGCGTAAGATTCGATATCCAAAAGGACCTCAAGCTCGTCGGAACACCGTTCAAGCACACCGACCTGCGCTCCGAAGTCCTCTTCTTCAACGGCAGAGACAAATCAGCTGGATGGCCGAGAGAACACAAAAAACTCCAAGTCACCGACATTAGATTCGAATAATCCGAATCAGTCCAGCTCCAAACCAAGCACCGCCAAGGGAGCGCCGGTCAACTCGATCTCCACAAAACCATCGGAAGCCGGCAAACGAGTCTCTCGACCAATGCAATCAACCAGGACAACAGTGTCTTGCTTCGTGCGGAAACGATGCTTCGTTCGTGTCTTCCACGTATCAACCCAGGGTTCGCCATGCACGAAATCATCGCTTTGTTGCGACTGGATCGTGCCGTCCGTGCGATCGTAAACAACCGCCAACGAACCCTTGGGCGAAGCAAACTCCAATGCCTGGAGATGGGTTTGGGGTCGTTGCCAAAACCGCTTGAAGCTTGCACCGTCCAAAAGCCTGGTGGCCGTTGCAAAGGCCAATAGGGAAGGCTTTGGCGACAGGTCACGGTTGAGAAGCCCATAATAGTATTCTGAGTCCAGATGGTTAACGCCGCCCACATCGTGCCATACGCTATCGTTGAGCTGATAGACCAGGCAAGTTTTGACGTCTTCTGCAAGTGCCAACGCCAAAGACAGGAAGAGATTTTCGGCGGCTTGCCGATAGGAATCATGCCACCAACTATTCGGCTTGGTGCAGGCATACACTTCGGTCAAGTGCAGCGACTTGTCACCCAGGGTCTTCATGGTATCACGCGTCGCTCGAATGCCTCCCAGGTATGTCCAGCCGTCATCTGTGTTGTCTGCCGTGACGTTTCCCCGTCCTGGATGGAGGGCGATGTCATCCAAAAGTTCCCAGCCGCCCTGTTTGGCGATTTCTTGAAGGAATGCCGAATCGCGGCCGGCAAGTCCCATTGAAATCAGCCTAAATTCAGGCGAACCCGGTTGTTGCCGCCGTTGCTTGATGGCACGAAGCCAGGACAAGTAGTTGGCGACCACCTCCGGTCTCGTCTTGTCATCCTTGCCCATATTCCACTCATTGCAGAATTCCCATGCTGGATTCTGTCGTTCTGCCAGTTGCTCGAACATGGTTTCCAGCACTTTGGTGTCCTTGGCGGGATCAAAGGGTCGCGTTGGCGACACATTGTTGTGCATGAAAGACACGATGCCGTATGGCGCACTCTGCCTATTGTCGCCGTTTCTCAGATAATGAACACCCAGGCGTTTCATGAGCGTGTACAGTTGCTTTTTGCCTTCCTGGTCGTTGGGCATGAAAGCCGCCGCCAAGCCAAAAGGGCTTTTATCGAGATGCTGATACTCGTACTTGGGCATGGCTGCAAAAGTCGTTCGTGCCAGCGGCAGTTTGTTGTCCGCCGAGTTCACAATGTCCACAAAGTAGATGCCTACCTGCGTTGCAGCTTCAACCGGTACCTCAATGACCTGCTTGCCAAATGCTTCCAGCTGAATGCCGTGTGCTTGCCTCAACAAGATGCGCCCTTCCCAATCCCGAACAATCACCGCCAGGTCTTCCTGTGCGGAACGATTGCCTGAAAAAACTTGCAGTTGAATTGACGGGTGCTCGCCAATATCGAACACACTATAGGGCTTAGATGACGAACAGGACACATGCAATTTCCGACCACCCAGGGTGAGCACCACCTGCTCAGGAGTCGAACCTACAGGCATTGCCGCAAAAGACATGCTGCCTCGCAAGTGACGAAGCCCGTCCTGATCCTTGGAGATTTCCTTCAGCTGAAGATGTTCTCCGAAGGAAGATCCCCAATTGTGATTTCCAGAAATGATGTACCAGAGGCTTGTTGACTCGCTAGTTGCCACCCGCCGGATCGGCGATTCCCTGACCTCATAGGGCACGCCTCCCTTGCCATCGACAGACCACACCCCGAACTTGTGGACTTGCCTCGGCTCGCTGTCGAAGTTCAACATGAGACCGCCTGTGGACACGCCTTCCGGCGCCGAAACGTCAAATGCCAACTCAAATCCATGTTCCGTCCTTGCAATGCGACAACTGACGGAAACACGACCAGTCCCGTCCTTCTCGATACTGCAAACCAACGTCTTGCCAAACAGGTCGGGCACCGCCTCCTGAGGAAACAGAGCCACGGGAGGCGACCAGGCAAACACAACGTTCTTAAACGAAACAAGCTCGTTGCCCGAACCATCACGAACAACAATCCAACCATCGCGGCATGACACGCTCAACTCCGCAGGAACCATGCTGGCAGACACTAGCAAGCAAAAGACAAGGTGACGCATTTGCAAATCCTCGGTTTTCTACGATTAATCCTAAAAGTGCAGTTGACGCCATGGTGAGCTGAGCTAATTTGCCAACTCAGCGCACATCCTGGATCTTCGATTGAGCCTTGATAACATCCGTAATGCGAACGACTTCTACTGCCTGGTCGATCGTCACCGGGAAGGGAGCGATTCCCATGATGGCATTGTAGATGTACAGCCAAATACGATGGGGTGCGTCGCCAGCGCTCGATTTGACGGGAATCGTTTCCGTGATCCAATTCGGCGATGCACTGGCCCCAAAGCCACCTTCAAGTGGCGGGTTTCCTGATGAAGACACTGTAGTCGGACGCTCTTCAGCCTTGTAGTACTTCATCTCAATCGTCTTCTCGTCCTTGCACACAAGCGTCCCCAAGGATCCATGGATGCAGTAAATCGGCTCGGGAATTGACACGCCACCGGAAATCTCAATATCGACTAGCCGTCCATTGGTTCCGCGGAGGATGACTTTCAGGTGGTCTTCGGCATCGCCGAGTGCGGCGACCTGCTTCAGGTCGCTCCACACGGATTCGACGGGTGTTTCCAGGAACTGCAGCGCCTGGTCGATCAGATGCGGTCCCCAGTTAAGGAGTTGCCCGCCACCGCAGGACACGATCGTCTGCCAGTCGGGACGCCATTGGTAGCTGTGCCGACGCAGCTTGATCTCGAAGATGTTCCCGAGCTTTCCGCTGGCAAGGATTTCGCGGATGTGCGAGAATGCGGTTTCGAATCGACGGTTGTGGCGGATGAACAACTTCCCCGGATACTTGTCCGAGGCCGCTTTGAGTTTCAAGGCATCCCAGTAGCAAACGGCGATCGGTTTTTCGCAGACGACATACTTGCCTGCCTCGAGTCCCTTAATCGAGTGCGCCACATGGTCGGCCGAACGCGTGGCAATGGTCAGCAAGTCGATCGACGGATCCGCCACAATCTCATCAACGCACTCGTAAATCTTCAGTCCGGGCATTGCCTTGACTGCAGCCTCACGTCGTTCGGCATCGCAATCGCAACCCGCAATGACTTCATACTGCTCAGGAAACCCCTTGAACTCGGAAAAATGCATTTTATTGCCTGCACGACCAAGACCAATGATGCCAACCTTAAGCTTTTTTGACATGGTAATCTGCTCCTTTTTATGCTTGAATGATTTGACTGATTGCTTCTGATAAACGCAATTTTATAATCTACTCCGAAAATCCTCTGATGGCAATTCAAAGAATGCTGAATGAGGAATGCTGAATTATGAATGATTGTCAGACACAGTCAGACACAGTCAGACCACGACCACCCAAGGTGCCCGAACACCACCCAAGGTGCTCCCATACCACCCAAGGTGCTCCCATACCACCCAAGGTGCTCCCATACCACCCAAGGTGCTCCCATGCCACCCAAGGTGCTCCCATACCACCCAAGGTGCTCCCATACCACCCAAGGTGCTCCCATGCCACCCAAGGTGCCCCAAACACCACCCAAGGTGATCCCGACCACCCAAGGCGATCCCGACCACCCAAGGTGTCTCCTAGACCACCCAAGGTGCCACAGACCACCCGAGGTGCCACAGACCACCCGAGGTGACCCCGACCACCCGAGGTGACCCCGACCACCCGAGGTGACCCCGACCACCCGAGGTGACCCCGACCACCCGAGGTGACCCCGACCACCCGAGGTGACCCC
>JAGVUR010000193.1 GCA_019136135.1 Verrucomicrobiota bacterium | reverse complement strand
GCCGCATAGCCATTCTCGGGGGCCTCGTAAAGTTTCTGTTCCAAAAGCTGGATTCCGGCGTTTTCGCCGCCCGGACGCAGAACCACTGTCCATGTTTTCGTGGCTTCGTCATAGTCCCCAGTCATTTGGACATCGGGAAAAACCTTCTTGCTTTCCCTTTCAGTCCAAAGCAAGTTTCCACGGGCAGCGAAATCGTACGCGCTCCATTTTTCCGTTTTGTCTCTCAGGAGTTCAAGCCCGAATTGGCTTTCCCACAGGAATACCGCATCGGGATTCCTGCGCCTGATGCGGAACACCTTGATGTCCAGGATGTCCATGAAGGACGCGGGCAAGCCGTGGATGGAGAAACGCCCGTCCTTCCCTGTCTTGACGCTCCCTTTCGTCACAAGCGGCATGCGCAGGGCGGCCCGGTGAATCTCGTACTCCACCTTCGCTCCCGGCACAGGGCGGTCGTCCTGGTCGAGAAGCAGCCCGTAGTATCTAACTGCAGTCTCGTCCCCGCGGGCCTTTTCCAGCCACTCCTCGGCACGTCCACCGTAGGCAAGACCAGTGAACAAGAAGCATAACATGAAACAAGATCTATTCAAACTCTTTAAGATTCGTGAAATCGTGCTTTTACTCATGATTTTCTCCATTGTTTCAAGTGGGTTGCGGAGACCAGCCCCCCCCGACGGGGCCGCCCAAGCTTGGGAGGAGTCCACTCGAAACTCGAAGACGAGCCTTGCAAAGGCGCTACGGAAGACTGCCCAATTCCAATCAAATTGTGGTTATTATAGAACAACGCACGCGAAAAATCAAGATTGCCTCACAAAACATGAACTCATCATCCTAAAAAAACAGTTGACGCCTTATGATTGTAGTGCACGATCTCCAGTAGGCATGCGTCATATTTAGCCGCTTGACCGGCGGCACCGTCCGAGTACGAGCACCCCGGGTGCCCGTATTCAAACCGTTGTCATTGCCTCAATTGCTATTTTCAGGATAACCCCCATGGAAATTTGTTTGCTTCGGTTTTTCTTTGTTTCTGTAGATTACATTGACAAGTTGTGGTACAGTATATCAAGACCAAGGAACAAGTCACTTCGAACCCAACTATGAACATGAACAAATCCTGCTCTTCACTCCGACACTTTCTGGCATTGCTTGCCATATTGGCTTGCGCCATCCTGTTCAATGGCTGCGTGTACCGATCACAAATATTATACGATTCACCACCACCAAAAAAGGATCCCCTTGATTTCTTCGATGGCGAGGAACGCCTCCCTATCCTCGCCTGGTGGAGCGTCGTCGCGGAGGAAGCGACCTTGGAACGGTACCAAGAACTGAAGGACTGCGGATTCAACCTGAGTTTCGGGTATATCGATACCTGGGACAGGGCAATGAAAGCACTGGATTACGCCGAAGCGGTCGGCATCAAGATCATCTTCATGGGCAACGACCTGGAGAAAAACCCTACTGAAACGGCAAGGAAAGTCAAGTATCGCCCAGGCTTGGCAGGCTATTTCCTGCGTGATGAACCGCACTCCAACATGTTCCCTGAATTGGGAGAATACGCCAGGAAAATCCTGGAAGGAGACCCCAACCACCTACTCTACCTCAATCTCCTTCCCATCGGGGCGACTGACTCTTTCATGCCCTATCGCGACTATATCAGAAACTTCGTCAAGGCAGTTCCAGTCCAATTGCTCTCCTTCGACCACTACCCAATTGTCATTGACTACATCAGGCCGACCTGGTACGAAAACCTGGAAATCTTCGCCGAAGAAGCAAAACGGGCAAACAAGCCTTTCTGGGCTTTCGCCCTGGCGACAAACCATGGGCCCTATCCCGTGCCGACCATCGCCATGCTCAAGCTACAAATGTACAGCAACCTGGCTTATGGCGCACAAGGAGTCCAGTACTTCACCTACTGGAACCGAGGCGAAGATACGCATCCGATCACCAACAACAGAAAACTCAGCCCCGTATGGGACCGATTGCGGGAAGTCAACCACGAACTCCAGGCAAGGGCATACGCATTCGTCGGAAGCGAGGTCGTCTGGGTGCGACATCTCGGCAAAGACATCCCCCAAGGAACAAAGCGACTCGAACAGCTACCGAAAATCGTAAAACGCCTGGAGACCGGCGACAAGGGAGCCGTCGTCTCCCTGCTGGAAAAGCGTCAGCGCCAGTATTTGGTCGTCGTCAACCGTTCCTTTACCGAGCAACTGAACCTGACAATCGACTTCCATCCCGACTCAAAAGTCGATCGCATCCGCAAGGATGGAACCAAGCTCTCGGCGCACAAGTACTTCAACACCTACTGGATGGAACCCGGCTCCTGCGAAATCTTCGCTTGGGACAAAACAGATTGACCCCACCTCCAGAGGAACTCAGGGAAAACCTTTTTATTTGTTTACCTTGCCGCAAAGGAGCGGCAGATATCTTTCTCCACAAAGCACCAGGAAGAATCCAACCATGAAAAAACTCGGCTTCATCGACTTGTTCATTGACGAATGGCACGCCAACAACTACCCAGCTTGGATCAGAGGATCGAAATTCGCCGCCGATTTCAAGCTCCACCTCGCCTGGGAAGAAGCACCGAAGGAAGGACGACGAGACCTCAAGCAGTGGTGCAAGGACTTCGACATGATCCCGGCCCAATCCATACAGCAGGTCGTTGACGAATGCGACGCAATCTTCGTACTCGCTCCGTCCAACCCGGAAGTCCACGAGAGACTGGCAGAAATCCCCCTCAAAAGCGGCAAGCCGCTCTACATCGACAAGCCTTTCGCCCCTTCAAGGGCAGCCGCCCAAAGGATCATCCAGCTGGCGCAAAAGCATAACACGCCTCTGATGTCCTCTTCAGCACTCAGGTACAGCAATGAAATCATCGAGGCAAGGCAAAAAATCGCGCCTGCAGAGATTGCCTTCGTTGGTACTAGGGGAGGCGGAAGCTCCTTCGAGGAATACGGAATCCACCAATTGGAAATGATCGTATCGCTGATTCGGGCAAAGGCGACAAAGCTGATGCAATGCGGCGCTGGAGACACAAAGCACGTCGTCATCGAATTCGACACCGGCGCCAGGGCATCAGTGACCCTCCAGGCCGCCCTTCCCTTCACGCTTACGATCGCCGCAGGAGGAAAAACCCGCGAAATCACAAGCACAAACAATTTCTTCCCAAACCTACTCGATGAAATCCTCAACTTCTTCAACACGGGGATTTCCCCGATTGCGATGGAAGAAACCTTGGAAATCGCAACGATTCTCGAGGTAGCCGTCAATGCCCAGAAAACCCCGGACACCTGGATTAAACTTTAAGGAGTTAAACGATGCGATCACCTATAATTGCTTTCGTCCTATGCCTGGCAGTTTATGCAAGCGCACAAAGAAAACCAGAAGCATTCCCAACGCCGGAACAATTGATGAATCCAAAGTTCTGGGGCAGGAACAGCTCCGGATCGATGACCATATCGTTCGATGAAATCGAACAGGCAATCCGAGTTGACGTCACGTTCCCGCCAAAGGTTGACAAGTGGATCTACCCGCCCTTCAAACTCCAGAAGGGAATGACGCTCAATGGAGCGACGGCAATCAACTTCGACTTCAAAATTCTCCCGATGGACGACTACAAGGGACTGAAATGCTCGCACCTGCACCTCAAGGGATTTACACCGTTCGATGCACCACAACCGGGATCCTGGAAAAGCTTCAAAATCCCAGTCGATAAGCTCGATCTCGGAAATGCGCTCTCATTTGGAATCGGACTCAACCCACATAACCACAAAATCACATACCTCATGAAAAACATCACTATCGAAGGAACCCCAAAACCACGCGTACGACGACCGGAAATCACAACCGAAGCACCAGGGACAGTCTTCTTCGAAAACCAGAAGATTGAAGTCACGTCAACCAGAGTCCTTGACAACCTCGCATACGAACTCTTCGACTGGAAAGGAAACAGCATCCAAAAGGGAAGCTGGCCCGAAAACGGCGGCAAAGAACTCGTGTTCGAAAACCTGACGACAGGATACTACCGAATCAAGACAACCAATTCGACTGATATCAAGCTCAGGGACTTCACGTTCGCAATCGTCCCGGATCCAAAGACCAGGATCTACCCGCATGATTCATTCTATGCGATTGACGCGGCGCTCAGCTGGGTCAGCAGGCCGGGCAGCTTCGAATGCCCATGGTATGACGGAGATACGTACAGGCTCTCCGCAGACCTGGTCGCATGGGCAGGAATCCCGCACCTCAGGGAACGCCTTTCATGGGGCGAAACACAGGCAAAACAAGACGAAGCGCCAGAGTACAGGTACTACCTCGACAATGCCAAGCTCTGCAAGGAAAGGAACATACTGATTTCGGGAATGTTCCATGATGCGCCGGCTTTCAGCGATCGCATCGTGAAGTTGCCGTCGAACCTCGTCGCCGTATTCGACTACTGCAAGGCAACCGGTGAAACCTTTGGAAACGCAATGGGGAACTGGGAATTCTGGAATGAACAGGACATCGGCTTCGCCCCCGACCCAGTCTGGGACTACGCAGCAGCATTGAAAGCCGCATACCTGGGATTCAAGGCGGCAAATCCAAACATGCCGGTCACATTCGGCGCACTCTGCGCAGGACCGGACAGCAGCTATGCCATGCAAATGTTCAACAACGACGCAGCGAAATTCTCGGACTTCTTCAATTACCACACCTACTCGCCAATCGCCGGCTACAAGAGAATCTACGAAGGAATCCGCAACATGCTTGATAGGTGCGGCAGAAAAGACTGGGCGATCTGGTTCACGGAATGCGGTACAAACGCAGAAGGGCACTCGACAGTTGACGGCGTCCGAAAAGGCGCCAAGGCGCATTCGCCGGAACAGGAAATGATCCTGGCGGAATTCTATCCAAAATCACAAATCGAACACCAAATGCAGGGATGCTCGAGAAACTACTACTTCATACTAGGAGCCTACAACGAACGAAATGGCAGCAAGGACTGGGGAATCATGAGACGCGACGGCTCGGTCAAACCGTCATACGCAGTCGCATCGACAATGACGAAATTCCTCGTCAACGCCAAGCTGCAAGGCGAAATCGCCGTCAATGACAAAATCAAGGCGTATGTTTTCGACAAGCCGGACAACTCGCAGGTCCTCTGCTACTGGGCGATATCGGACCTCGATACCAAAGGCGGCGGAATCGACATCGAGAACCTCTACGAAACAACATTCGAAATCGATCTCCCCGACGGAACATACAAGACCGCTGACATGTGCGGCGTGCCTGGAACAATCGTGGCAACGAATGGAAAGGCAACCATCAAGGCCAATAGATTCCCCGCATACATCGATGGGATCAAAAACCTCAAGGCGACTACCCCGGCAATCGAACAAGGAAAAATCATCCCCTACAGCCCTGGCCAGGACGAAGACCTCGCCGTGATCATCAGAGCTGATCTCGCAAAAGAAAAACTGGAAATAACCGACAGGAAATCATGCCTCGAAATGCTCGGGGAATCAGCAAAGGCGACAATCCAAGTCTGGAACCTGGACAACAGGCAAAAAGCAGGAAGACTCGTCGTCAAAGGCGGAACGCTCGAAGGACTTCCGGAAACCATCACGCTCCCACCACGGGGAAAAGCGCAATTCGAGGTCACCTACATTCCGCAATACGACCACGTCAACTACGAAGCAACGCTCGAAATCATCGGTGTATTCGACGGCAAGTCATCGTCGAAATTCAGCGTCCCGATAAAGCTGATGGGACTATTCCTTAAAAACTGCATCAGCAAAACGCTGGAAATCGACAAGCCTGAAAACTGGCGTCGAAACACATCCGCGCAAGAGTACAAATGCACCTTCGACGAAGCCGAAAATGCAATCCGGTTCGATGTCGCATGGACTAAAGACGTTGACAAGTGGTTCTACCCGGAGCGCATCCTCAAGCTCCCGGAGGAAAGCCTCGTCGGAGCCTACGCCATTGAATTCGAAGTCAAGACGGCACAGAACAAGGTCGAAAACGACTTTGCATACACTTTCTTGATGGCGGTCGAAGGAACGGAACGCGAAGTCGGAAAGGGCCATCACCTGACCTACCCGCCACCTATCAACGAATGGGAGATCCGTCGCGTCATCCTCCCGCCCGATATCGACTACACCAAGATCTACATGCTGAGGCTAGGATGCAATCCAAAAGGCACTGAACTGACCTATTGGGTACGCAACGCCAAGCTGCTCTTCCCCAAGGGCGCCAAATAACCATCTGGCAAAGATGGGGCTTCTTCACTTCGCTCAGGTACAAAATCGTACCTGAGCGAGTTTTGCATAAAGCCGACATGCTACTTGGTCATCACCTTGACTTCATAGCGCCTGAGCTGGAGTTCGGTCTTGCCGTAGTCCGGCAGGTCGATGGTGACGGATTGCGGTTCGGTGGACGTATTGACCACGATTGCCGTCGTCTTGCCATCGACTTTCTTCGTCCACCACTTGACGGTCGCATCGCCGATGTTGACGGTTCCGTTATTGGCGGGCACGTCCGCATTGACCACGGGAGCCAGCGACTTGATTTCCTGGACGACCTTCACCAGGTTGCCCCAGGAGGTCGGATGCATCGACGCCGAGTAGAAGTGCCTGGAATTGCGCGCAAACCACCACCAGAAGATTCCGTTCGTCTGCTCGGTGATGCCTAGGAATGCGCAGGCGCGGAGGGAATCGTAGTCCCGGGAGAACTCGGCAGGATCGACCTTGCCGCCCTTTTTGAGAATCTCGCCGAGGTTCTTGTCGTTGCAGTTGACAAGCAACGTAATGGGTGAATCGTTGTTCAGGAACCTGCGATGCTCGTCAAGTAGAGCGACGACACCGGCAGGCTGCCCGTAGGCCTGGCTCCAATGGGTGTCCCAGGTGCGGCGGTAATTGATCATCGTCTTCCCCCATGTCGTCATCACAACCGCATGGTACGGATCCAATTCGCGGACCAGTTCGGCGAACTCCGTCAACTGCTTGGGAGACACGTACTGATTGCTAATTTCCGGTTCGTCAAACAGGTACCAGCAGAACAACCCCGGATGGTCCGCCAATGCGCCGACGCGCTTGGCGACATGCTCGAAATTCCCCTGCACGATGCCGTTGCTCGTACGTGTGCCGCGATCGAATCCCACGAAGGCACGAAGCCCTTCCGCCGCCCAGCAGTCATCCAGGTACTCGCGACATGCCACGTCGTCCTGGCTGCTTTCCCAGCGATACGTGTGCACAACATCATATCCGGCCCGCCTCACTTCCAGCATGTCATCCTTCGTGACCTCGTAGATGCCCAAGGGGAAAATCCTCTTTCCGTTTTCCTCGAACCATCCGTCCTTGTTGATGATCGCAGGATTCTTTGGCTTCGGGGCATTGAGAAGCCAGAAGGCGCGTTGCGACTTATTGCCGAAATCATCTCGAGCCACAAGGCGCAACGTCTTGAATCCCTTGGGCCAACCATCCTTGTCTGAGAGAACATACGTATGGACTAAACCTTCGGTCTTCTCGTGCTTGCCAATATAGATGACTTTCAGTTCATCATCATACAAAAGGACGTGAGGCGGCTTTGCCCCGTTATCCTCGACCATGACCCTGAAGGATTCCTTGCCGTCTGTCACCCGTTGGGCACGGGACAGAATCGTTGGCGGCAGGCAATCCTTGTCTTTGGGCACAGTGGTCTTGAACACCCACGGCTGCTTGTCAGGAGATCCCGGAGACTCGACCTTCCAATACCACGTGCCTTGCTCAAGCGCTTCCCGAAGCTGGAAAGTGACCTCGGAATTCACGCTGTAGCGCCGAACCTTGTCAGGGGCAAACTCCGGATCCTGGGACAGCAGGATATAATAGGTCGAAACACCGTGCATCCGCACCCAGCTGAACAGGGGAGTATTCGTCGACAAGGTCGCATTCAGCCTGGGAAACAACTTGTCAATCGATTGCTCGACCAGGGTCAGCGTCAGATCGTCAAACCATGCCGTACCCGTTCCGCGCAATGCCAGATAGATGTTGGCATATCCGGCATCCTCCGGGGCGCGCAGCATCGTGCACGCCACCTTGAGCCAGTCTTTCGTACCGTATTGGTCGCAGGCATAGCTGCCGGCGGCAAGCCATTTGCCGGACTTGTCAGCCCATTCGACAATCAATCCTGCGCCGACCGAGGGCATCCTGCCGGAAGCCGCCGCGACGTCCTTGGTCTTCACGAACGCTTCGGCAATGTATTGGGCACCGGGGACAATGGGAATCTGACGAGTAATGTACACGTTTTCGGTTTTCGGATCCTTCACAACGATCTTGGCGCTGTTCTTTCCAGTATGGGCAACCGTTGAATCAATGCTCACATTCGCGAATTTATCCCAAGACTCCAGTCCATCCTCGAAACCTGGATTTGGGAAAGTAACTTCCGTATGCTTCAGCAAGGGTGTCTTAAAAATCTGTTCGCGCATATACTTGGTCTCCTCGTCGAAATCGTCTTCGATCGTCCAGGTGTGCTTGTACTCAACAGTAGTCTCTTTATCGACATGAAAGTTCGTAATGAACCGGACATCGCCATCGTGCCCGCGGCGACGGTCCTGCAGCACAAAGGCGCGTCCTTGAACGGTCGTGAACGTATAGTTCGCATCAGGCAATTCAAAGGTCAACGACTTGTCGCCCCGCGGACGGAACGGCGCATCCTTGCCAATCAGGAAGTAATTCTTGCCAAGCTTGCAGTAAATCGAATTGTCTGCGTTACGGAAGCTGTCCAAGGGCATGTAGAATCCGTATTCGAAAGGACCGGAAGTTTTGATGTTGATGTTCAGATCGACATCCAGCGTCTTTCCATTGGCGGTGAACGTCAGCTTTGCATTTGCCGCATCGGTCGCCTTGGCCATCACCACGGTTTTTTCGTCTCCGGTGGCAGTCGCCTCCTTGAAGTTATAGGTGCCCTTGGCATATCCCTGCGTCCAAGTGCCAATCGCGATGTCCGTAACCAACTTCTTTTCCTTGTAGGAAATCTCAATGGCCTCGCCACGGGATACTGTCCAATCGCCGATTTGAAACGTCTGGCCGACGGCTATGCCACCAATCAGCAACAAGCACAACAACAGCATTTTTCTCATACTTTGTCTCCAGATTAGATTTTTGATCTTTATAAACAACCCATTACAAGTTTAAGCTCGTTAACATCATCCGTACCAAACGCACCAGCATGATGGAGTCGTAAATTTCCTTTAAAACTGACTTAATATTCTACCTCTTGGCTGGTTCTTTGTCAAGACAGACAAGACGCGACAGGAGAATGGTGAATGCGGAATGATGAATGATGAAGTGGGAGCCTCAGTCCCAGAACTTTTAGGTTCCTAAAACCAACATCACCGTCCCATAGTCCCAGTCACATGTCCCAGTCACATAGGTCACATTCGTCTCATATGTCTCATTCGTCCCAGTCCCAAAAACTCAAATGCCGAACTCAGGGAGCATGTCACATACATTTTAAGTACGAAACCGGTGAAAAATCTCCGCCATTGCCACAAGCATTGACCGACGACAGTCGTCAAGATATGGGACGACTGTGCTTGATTTTTGTGAATCAAGCATGATTTTAGGATGATGCTTATTCTTCGGACGCTATCAGATACAAACCATCACTAAAGGAGAACTATGCGACGTTTCACTGGCTTTGAAAAGGGAATGGGTATTGGCGGCTGGTTGACCAACTACAAGAGATTCAACGTCCTTCCGCTGGACAGGAGATTCCCAATCACAATAGGAGACATGGAGCACTTCCAGTCGTATATCACAAAGCGTGACGTTGATTACATCGCTTCGCTGGGAATGGATCACATCAGGCTGGGGTTCGACCAAGTCGTCATCGAGGAAAAGCCAGGTGTCTACAGGGAACAAATCTGGGACATTCTCCATGACTTCACCCAATGGTGCAACCAGGCGGGACTCAATGTCGTCCTCAACATGCACAAGGCTATCGGCAACTATTGCGACATACCGGAAACAAGGCAACTTCTGGACGACGACGAGCTCCAGGAGAGATTCGTCAATATCTGGATCGAATTCGAAAAGCGCTTTGCGGCGCAACCCAAGATCGCTTTCGAGCTGCTCAACGAAGTCAGAAACATCGATCCTGAAAAATGGAACACCCTCGCCAAACGAACGATCGCAGGCATCAAGAAGCTGAACAAGTCCAGGACAATCATAGTCGGATCAACCTGCTGGAACTCGGTCGGCACGCTCAAGCACCTGACGGGATACGACGACGACATCGTCTTCACCTGGCACAACTACGCCCCCTTTGAATTCACGCACCAGCGCGGAGTGCTGCAGGCAGGTCCCCTCTACTACAACAGGGACATGCCATATCCAGGAGATATCGAAAGATACAGGGACTTCCAAAAAGTCGTCAACAACAACCCAAATGCGTATGCCAATTTCGATAAGATGGATATCGAATTTCTCAAGGAGGCGCTCAAGCCCGCATTCGACTTCCAAAGGCAAAATCCTGAACGCATCGTCTGGTGCGGCGAATTCGGCACGATCAGGCATGCGAAAATCCAGTGGAGAGAGCAATTCATGGAAGACACCATCAGGCTGCTGCTCGAAAACGACACGCCCTATTGCGTCTGGAACTACCTCTCAACGCCCAATGACGGAAACCGGTTCTCGCTGGTGGACGACGACAACAGGCAAATCCTATCGAAACGACTGGGGGACATCATCGCAGGCAACATCTAACCAAGGAGATTTCGATGCAAACCCGACTCGCCTTCATCCTGGCTGCCACGCTCTCAATCACCATGCTACAAGGACAAAACAAGATGACACCCATTCAGCAAACCATCGCCGCCAATCTTGCCAAGGGCGAACTCGCCTGGACACACCTGGGACAACAAGGCTTCCTGCTCAAATTCGGAAAGACAATCATCACGATTGACGCCTACCTGACTCCTTCAAAAGGACGAAACATCCCGCCGCTGCTGCAACCCGAGGACTTCGAGGCAATCCAATTCGTATTGGGAACGCATAACCATAGCGACCACATCGACAAGCCGACATGGAAGAAGATCGCAGCCCTCCACAACCATGTCAAGTTCGTAATCCCAGCAGAAGTCCTCGACGAGGTCGCAGCCTCAACCGGCATCCCGAAGGAGCGCTTCATCGGATTGGACGATGGGAAATCCGCTACCCTTGGCGAACTCAAGGTCACGGGAATCGCCGCAGCACACGAATATTTGGATCGAAATCCAATCACAGGCCAATTCCCCTACTTGGGATACGTGGTCGAAGGCAACGGAATACGCATCTTCCACGCAGGAGACACATGCATCTACGAGGGATTCGCACAAAAGCTCCGCCAATTCCGACCCTACGACCTGATGATGCTCCCGATCAACGGGCGTGACGCAAGACGCCTCAAGGGCAATTGCATCGGAAACATGACCTTCCAGGAAGCGGCAGACCTGGCAGGAGCACTGCAGCCAGCCCTCGCCATCCCGGCGCACTTCGACATGTTCAACGGAAATACGGAAAACCCGCAAAACTTCATTGACTACTACCAGGTCAAGTACCCCGAACTGGGCACGACAATCCCGCAACCGGGGAACTTCACGATCTACAAGCAACAACAGCCACCAAGAGCGGCAACCCCCCGAGAGAAAATCGAAAACGATTCCTACGATTGGTACGAAAGGCACAAGGAAAAATGCCTCGAGGCAAAACAAAAGAACCACGACATCGTGATGATGGGAGATTCAATCACGCATTTCTGGGAAAACAGGCACGGTCCGAAAACATGGAAGCAACTCTTCCAAAACCGAGACGTGCTCAATCTTGGATTCGGATGGGACAGGACATGCAACCTGATCTACAGGCTCGAAAACGGAGAATTCGAAAACCAAACACCCAAGCTATTCGTCCTGCATATCGGTACAAACAACCTCTCGGCAACTGAAAACTATCCAGACGGAGACACCCCGGAACAAACGGCACAGGGCATACTCGCCGTCATCGACAGAGTCCTCCAACGCTCGCCTAAAACAAAAATCATCCTGATGGCGGTCTTCCCAAGGGGACTCAACAACGAACCCTACAGGGAGAAAATCAATGCCCTGAACAAAATCCTTAAAAAGGCCACGCGCCAGAGACCGGAAATCAGGCTGGTTGATATCGGTCCCAAGATGATGAAGGACGGCGAACTCAATACGACGCTCTACATGGACAACTGCCACCTGAACGAAAAGGGATACCAAGTCTGGGCGGAAGCGCTGGATCAAATCTTCATCTCGGAAGGACTATAATCTTTTTCATCAACAGCATCTTCTTTGGGTTTGGGTTTCGGTTGTTGCTTCAGCCCAAGTTTTTATAGTTGCAGCACGCGTATCGCATTTTCCCTGGCAACCTTTTGGAAGACGGCTTCAGAGATCTCGGCGTTGTTACGCAGCTCCAGCAGGTAGTCCACCAGTGGCGTGGGCGTATCCGGGGCACAGATGTCGGTGCCGAAGAAGAGCCTGTCCTGGAACTCATTGAGGAACTTGATGCTATAGGCCCTGTCCCTAGTCAGGGCATTGCAGCCACTATGGGCAGAAAGGTCGCCATAGAGATTGCCATACTTGCGCATCAACTTCGGCAGTCTGCCCTCCTCTTCTATCGCATACTTCGGATAGCCCCAGCGATCAGAAAAATGCTTCAGCGGCGCCATTTCGGCCCAAAAAGCCTGAGAGTGCCCGAAGAACTTCAAGTTAGGGAAGCGCTGCAAGCAAGTCTCCAGCTGAATTAGCCCCGCATAGTCGAACAGGCCGTAGTTGTCTCCTATGGTTGGGGAAATATGAAAGGTCAGCGGCAGTCCGGCAGACTCTGCACCCTTAAACATGTTCTGCACCAGCGGATCGAGGAAATGCAAGTTAGCGCAGACCTCGCCAATCCCTTTACAGCCTCGGTCTTTATAGAAGCTGAAGATATCATGGAACGGCGCCCTGATGTTATTCGTCAAGGCACGAGGATCCACATTGCAAAAGGGTATGAACAAGGGATGTTTTTTTGCCACCTCCAGCACTTCTTCATTGGATTGCGGCGTATGCGAACACTCGGGATTCACACCGGGCAAAACCACGGCGCGCTCTACCTTGATGGCGGCGTAACGCTCCAAAAGCTGCTCCGGTGTTGCATATGCTTGCTTGCCACCGCGCGAAAATCCCGGAATACTACGAAAATGCACATGAATGTCAATAAACATAATACGCTCCTTTGTCTGTTGACGACAATCTGCTTTCGACTAAGGAACTGTTGCCTTAATTTTAGAACAGCTCCTAACTCTTTGTGCCTTTCTACTTATGAATTCCCGATTTTGCATCCCCAGTGCCCAGGGAAGGACACCATATGCACTTTTATAATCTACTCAACCAAATGTTTCCTACAAGTCCACTTCCTTGAAAAACAGCGCCAAGGACGCCGAATCTCATACGATGCTTATTGAGGCGTAGTTACGACAGTATCCTCTCATGAGGACGATATCTCTTGAAAATATAACGACATTTTCAGATTGTATTTTTAAGGTTGAAAATTACATTTCCTCTGCTGACGGATAGACTGATTATGAAAAGGTCGCGTGCTTGAAGAAAACAGTTCAGCAGAGAAAAGGACTCGATAAGTTCGTGGTTGGACGACCATACTAAACAAAGCAGTTCAATATGAAAGAAGCAAATGAATTTCTTAATTGCCTGGAACTCTTAAAAAAGCATGAGCCAAATTGCAAAGCTATTTTAACCATGGACAGCGACTACATAACTTCTATGTTTTGTGACTGTGTATCATTGGTTGATGAAGATCGAATCCAAACGATTTTCAGTGTCTTGTTTTATTCACTTTCCAAACCACATGACGACATTACTTTAACATATTTAGATGTTTTCTTGTACGGACTATATCCTGCAAATACAGGAATCCAGCAAGTGGATAGTTTATCAAACAGCTTTTTTTCAACTTTGAATAAAACACAAGCATGCCTAGTTTATAATTCGCTAAAAATATTATTGGCCATTACCGATAAACTTGAAGAGGATTTTACAAAGCTATTATTGCCTTTTTGGGAAAAAATGGTTGATGCCGAGAACAGCTCCTTACCTTATAAAGTAAACTCGGAATAATAGATTTGCCGCCTATCCTCCCATGAAAAACATAATTTCCCGTTCGTTTCATCAATGAAACCATCAGGATAGCATAAGGGTCTGCTGTCATCGTTAACAAGTTCAATCTTTTTCGACCATGTTTGCATATCGTCGTCGCTAATCCAGAGTGCAAGGGGATGCCTGCCTTTTGGATTGGGATTGTGGAGCAGGTAAATTGTGCCGTGGCTGTCTTTCAGCAATTTAACCTTTGTGATTGCCGATGGGATGTTTGTCTGCACCGCTTCGCTCCAGGTCAAGCCTCCGTCATAGGATCGGCTTTCGAACAGGTACGGTATGTTGGTTCGCAAGAACATTACGATTGTACCGTCTGAAAGGAATGTGAACATCGGTTCGACAAAGTTTCTGCCTTTATGGCCGATTCTTCCGTGAAGACGCCAACTTTCACCTTTGTCTTCGGAAATCAATACCCCGGAGTATTCCGTATGGTTGCTTGTGACCCAAGCCCAATACTGACCGCTTGTAGGCTTTATCTCCGTTCCAGCGACAATACATTCCTTGCCTTCCATTGGCGGTGCCCAGTTTGTACCATCGATTTCGTACCACGAACAGGCAAACAACCATTTGTCGCCAAGTTTTTCAGTGCACTTTATATGGATATTGTTAATACAGCCTTTAAAGGAAGCCGGCGGCGAAAAGCTCTTGCCATAATCCGTGCTTACACTGATATAACTCTGCATATCCTGTGCGAATGTGGTATGATTGTAATATGAATTTGGGAAGGCATACAAATGATCGCCATCGACAAACAAAGCCGGGGTAAATATTCCTTTGTTCGGATGGGAAAACAGTATTTTTTCGCTGTCCCAGGTATTCCCTCCGTCGTAACTCTTGCTATATCTGGTTACATTTCTGACATGAGGTTCCGTATTGCCCCCGCCTGTCCAACTCAAAAACAAGCTGCTGTCGGACAGCTTTCTGACTATGCCTTCAAGGACAAGAGGATCGTTTTCTGTTCCACTTGCCACGACCACGGTCTTTAGTTTTTCATGATATAGTTGTTTCATTGGCTACTTTTTTTGGCACCATACTGTTTCAAATGAGTGTCTTCCATTGCTTCGGCGAAACGCACTGCATTTCCTATTTCCGAATGCATCCTATGATGCAAAATGGTATGGACTCTAATGACATCCGCTCCCAGCATGGTGGAAATAGCCGTAAGAGCGGCAGAGCCCAGGTCTCGGTTTTCATGGCCTTCCTCAGTTTCCGGATCCATATTGAAGCCGGCGCCCTCCAGGATGTTGACTATGAATCTCTTTCTGGATACTCCCACAAAGGTACAATAACCCATATCTCTTAAAACGTGAAGATCTTTGATCAATAAAAGGTTCTCCCTCTTGGTCAAGCCGAAACCGATACCCGGGTCCAACATGATTCGTTCATCTTCCACTCCACCCTCATGGGCCACCTTGATGCAACGCCTCAGGTAGTAGCACATGGATTCTTGTATCGGCAAAGCATTCATTCTTTCGATCTCTTCTTCGCTAAATACTCCTTCGCCCCCGAAGGAAGGAAAGATTTTCGATCCCGGATGATCAGGCCTTGATATGACAGGATTGAACATCAAGATCGCTCCGACCCTTGAGTTGCCGACAACTTTCGCCATGCCAGGATCCCCCAAGAAGCCTGTAATGTCATTGATGATATCCGCTCCTGCTTCAATAGTCGCCTTGGCCACAGACGCCTTCCAGGTATCAATCGACAGGGGCACATCAGTGCGTTTTTTCAATTCACGGATTACCGGTACGATTCGGTCGATTTCCTCCTGAGGATCAACCGGTGTGCTGCCGGGCCTGGTGGATTCACCTCCGATATCCAGCATTCCCGCCCCTTGATCGATCAACTCCAGGGCATGGGCCACGGCCTTTTCGGTTGAAAACCAACGCCCGCCGTCGGAAAACGAATCCGGGGTGACATTGACGATGCCGCAAACAATCGTTCCATCGGAACTGTTAAAAATCTTGTCGTTGTACTTAAAAATTCTGTGCATGGTATTGCTCCTTATTTCAATCCAATGAATTTCCACCATGGGAGGTATAGTAAAAAGACCAACAATAGACTGACAAAGGTCATCGCAACCCCTGTCTTCAGCATAAATCTGTCCTCATAGTAATTCTTTCCTGCCCCGATCAAAAGAGTTGCATGGTGAAACGGGAAAAAGAAATGGATATTGACCATAATATAGACAATCAGAGTGACCATCTGTGGTGGAAAGCCGTTTGCAACCGCCATCGGCACGAAAATCGGAAGCACCACGGACATGGTTGCCACACTGGAGCCGATGCACATATGCAGCATCATGGTCAATATAGCCATGATCGGCAAATAAAGCACTGGATTTCCGACCGGCATCAGTTTTTTCAAGTTGAGGAAAATCACTTCGGTAATCCCGGCTTGACCCAAAACTTTACCAATGGAGAAAGCGGTCGTCAAGAATAGGAGGAAATGAATATTAATGGTTTTAAAATCTTTTTCCCTCAGCAAGCCTAAGCCTGTCATTACCAATAAGCCTGCCAGGGTTGGTATCCAAGGAGCAATGCCGTGCAAGCTTTCCGTCATCCAAAAGACGATAATAACAGCCATGGTCAAAATCGTCAAAATCTTTTTGCCCCTAGGAAGAATTTTGTCCGCCTTTGTTTTTTCGACAATCATTCCGGTATGGTAGCCCGCAAAGTCCTTTGCAAACAAAAATCGCGTCAGGACCAGCACGACAGCCGATGTAACGACCGTAGGCACCACCATCCATTTAGCCCAATTCCAAAAGGTCAAGGTTTTTTGAGCTTCGGGACCGGAAAAGCTGATGGCAGCATGATTGAGAACGATGTCTCCGCCAGGAAACATCATGTAGGTAACGGTTACTCCTAAAAAAGCATTGAAGATCAAGGCTTGCTTGGCTCGAGTTTCTTCGTCATTTTCTGCTTTCAATATGGAATCGTAAATACTGCCGAGGATTAAGACCCTGGAAAAGGCTTGAGGCATGATAAAGATCAGTGCCACGCCTAAGAGGTAGGGCAAAAGCATCGTGAGAAAAAGCTTGTCTGAAGTCTTTCTCATGAGATTTTCTACAGGACCGTCAATGATCCCTGATTTCATCATGCCTACAGATAGAATCTGAGTCATGATGATCAGAAGCATTGTGTTCGACCAGGCAAAGCTAACCACTCCAAGAGGAGAAGTCTTCCCGAAAAGGATGAACACAAGCAAAAGATAGATGCTTGACCATGACTTGTGTACAGCTTCTGTTGCCCAAAGAACGATAGTCATCACCAACGAGGCAAATAAAAATGCGCTTTTCCAATTTAAACCAAGGGGATTGAGTAAAAAAAGCAAGAGGCCTACGATGACGGCAAGCAAAAGCATTTTGGGTTTAAGTGTTTTAAAGGCAAAATCTCCTAAAAATGAAAAAACTTAAGAACAAAATACGAGTTAACAGTGGAAGTGGTTAGCTATCGCATGGTTTACATTTCGTTCTTCGGCTACGTCCCATCCGCGAACACTTTACGCTCCTTAAATGGGCATGTCACATACATTGTTGCCAGTTGAAAAGCAATTGTTCTGAATTCACCTTAACCGAAGCTTTTATCTGTGAATTACGAAATCCCTGCTTAATCTCAGACATCCACTAAACAAACTCACCATCGAGCTTTACACTGTGAGATTTTACGAAGCGGCGCTTGTCTGTAGCTTTATCCGCCATGCATTACATCCTTTCCATTTCACTCCCACTCGATGGTCGCCGGCGGCTTGCCCGTGATGTCATAGACGACACGGTTGATTCCATCGACCTCGCTAGTGATTCGCGCGGCCATCGTCTCCAGAAGCTCCCAGGGCAAGCGTACGATTTCCGCCGTCATCGCATCCACGCTGTTGACGGCACGAATCGCAATGACGTAGTCGTAGCTCCTTCGGCCATTCTTGATTCCCGTTGACTTGACGGGAACGAAAACCGCGAGCGCCTGCCAGGTCTTGTGGTACCAACCCGACTTGATCAATTCCTCAGTCACAATCGCGTCCGCCTCACGCAACATCGCCAAGGTATTGCGGGCAATGGCTCCCAAGTGGCGTACGCCCAGGGACGGACCGGGGAACGGATGGCGGTCGATCATCTCGGAAGGCAAACCAAGCAGGCGACCGACCTTGCGGACCTCGTCCTTGAACAGGCGAGCCACCGGCTCAACCAACTTGAACTTCAAATCCTTCGGCAAGCCCCCGACATTGTGGTGGCTCTTGATTATTCCGGCAGGATTTCCGTCCAACGGTATGCTTTCCAGGATGTCCGGATAAATCGTCCCTTGTCCCAGGAACTCGGCACCGGTCTTGCGAGCCGCTTCAGCAAAGACCTCGATGAATTCCTTGCCGATGACCTTGCGCTTCTGCTCAGGATCATCAATCCCGGCCAACTTGTCCAAAAAGCGCTCCGAGGCGTCAACATAGCACAGATTCATCTTGAAATTGCGCTGGAAAATATCCTGCACCAATTCAGGTTCGTTCTTGCGCAACAGGCCATTGTTGACGAACACGCAGGTCAAATGGTCGCCGATAGCCTTGTGAATCAATGCGGCAACCACGGATGAATCAACGCCGCCGGACAAACCCAATACAACGCGACCGTCACCAACCTGCTCGCGAATCTCATTGACAGCCTCGTCAATGAAGGTCTCCAACTTCCAGCTACAGGTGCAACCGCACTCCTCCTTGCAAAACGATACCAGCGCCGACACGTCGGCATCGCTCGAGACAAGCGCCGTCGGCAATCCCAGGCTGGCAAAGCGTCCCAGCTCCGCCAAGGGCTTCTCGTCATAGCACTCGATCAACCCAATTGGAGCCTCAGCTTCAATCCTCTCCACAGGGACGGTGTACGGCATCACCATCGTATAGATTCCGTTGTCTCGAATGCTTCTGGCCAACTTCTGGATGTCTTCGTAGCCATAATTGACCAATACCACGGTTTCAGGAGTCTGTTTCATCGAAAGTCCCTTTGATAAATCCTAAAAGAAATACAGCGCGGAAAACTACAAATTGCGCAAAGAATTAATGTAATGTTTTTTACCCAAAAACACAAATAATTCCAGCGTATGATTTTGCTTTGTTTTTGTGGGGAAGCAATTTAAGTTTCCGGCAATTCCCGTGCCCTGTTTCCCTTCAGGATTGCGCTTGCGACATAGCAGCACAGGAGCGTCGCCAACAAATTCGCCACCGCATAGTACTGGAGCGCCAAGGGCTTCACGAAAAACGAGATGACCAGGCTGGCGAAAAAGCCCGCCACGCCGCCATACAGCAACCCGCGATCCGTGACTACTCGGCTGAACATCCCAAGCAAAACCATTCCGAGCAAAGGACTCCCAAGCGCATTCACCAGCTTGTTCACGACGACAAACAGACCCGAGGACGCCTGGGACAAGGGAATCATCAGTAGAGACAACAGGGTCACAGCTATCCCAGTCACGAAAACCATCCAGGAAGAACGATCGCGAGAACCGCCAAAGTCAACCACGTAGGCGGCAACGCACGAATTCAAGCCGGAATCGATGCTCGACATCGTCGCGGCCATCAGTCCGGACGCAACCAAGCCAGTAACACCAACGGGAAACGAACATATCAGCCGACCAAGGCTATCCAAGGGCTGAACCTTCCCGCCGCGTATCAATTCCAACATGCCAACACCATCGACACCGTGTGTCTGGCACGCATGGGAAAAAACACACAAGCCAAGCAATGACAGCAACGACAACGATATCACAGATACCCATGCATTCAACCACAAGCCGCGGCGTGCGCTCGCAAGATCCTTGGCAGTGAAATAACGTTGCATCACAACCTGATCGGCTCCGTACCTCGACATAAACGCAACCGATACGCCAATCAATGCGCTCCATAATGTCATTCGATGACGGGGATCAAAGGACAAGTAATCAGGGTCGAAGGGCATAAACGGACGCAAACGACCACCGGCGGCACTTTGATGGATGACATCAAAACCGCCTTCCCAAAACGCCAGGCCGACTCCAAGCGCAATCCCTCCGAACAACACGATAAACTGGGCTACGTCAGTAAACATCACAGCGCGCATGCCGCCCCAGGTCGTGTACAACGTCGCAACAAGCCCGCATATCAAGATCATCGACACCAGCGGAAACAACGTCAACGCCTGCATGATCTTCCCAGACGCATACAAAACCGTTGACATCCACACGAAACGCCAAAACAAAAACATCCCGCTTGCCAAATGGCGGACGCGACGGTCGAAGCGCAACTCGAAAAACTCATAAACGCTCGTGACGCGCAACCCCCAAAAATAAGGAATCCACCAACGGGAGATCGGATACGCCACAAGGAAAAATACCGGGAAAGAGGCAATCACATACAAGCCGTGGCTAAATACCTCGTTCGGTATCGAGACGTAGTTGATCGCGCTGAAACTCGTCACCATCACCGACAAGCCAATCGGAATGAAACCCATCCCGCGACCCGCCAGAAAATAATCGTCCCTGCCACGACCGACACGGCCAGACAGCCAGCCGATGATGAGCATCAACAACAAATACAAGACCAATACAACGTAATCGAAAGACGACATTGAGCAAGCATCCTTACCGGCGACGCGGTATTGCGTGCGTGATGATCTTCAACTCATTCTCAACCACACGTACCCCGCTCAACTCGCCCACGATCCTCTCGGCACGGTTTCGCACGCTGGGAGACATCGCCAAGCCACGCAAGATTACGCATCCATCGTCGCAGTCAATCTCCAGGAAACGAATGTCAAGACGCTCTTTAAGTACGATTGCCTCCCCTACTTGACGTGCCAGCGCCCGATCCCGAAGCACCTTCAACCCATGCGCCTCGCGTTCTGGAGTCGAATAGATTTCCAGCGCCGCCTTCAACGTCGAAAGCATCTTGTTCAAGCTAAGCCTTGAGGCATTGATCACCAGGTCGTATTCGTGGTGTGCATACCAGTCGCGATTGAAATGGAAGAGGCAATACCCTGCCCTTTCCTTGTCGCTACTCTTGATCAGTTCCCTTGCTGTCGCCTCCGAGACGCCATCCCACTCGCACAGGTTGGCTACCTTTGTCTCCTCCGAAGCCACGATTTTCACCCGCAGGCAATTGGCGATATCCGAAAAGATGAAATTGGTGCCTCGCCCAATCAAAACCCTATTGCCCTCGCGCACCTCTTCGTAGAGGATTGTCTTCAGGCATTCCAGATAATAGTCTGGTTCGCCATGGAACAGATTGTATATGAAACCGGGCTTCTTCTCATCATACTGCCGAAACATCTCCGAAGAAACTCCCTTTTCCTCCATTCGTTCGTTAATGGCCTCCTTGCCGATGAACACCATGCCCAGGCTGTCGCTGAACCACTTGATGTGTTCTGAAGACACGGAACCCATTTCTCGTGAGATGGTGATGATCGCCATGGTGACACCTCCTGCTTAATGGATGAATGGCTTCACGAACCGATACGCTACGCGAACCTCGCTGTAATATACATCCACAAACAAAAATAAGTCAAGGCGATAAAACGCATTTTTTCAACTCAAAGTCTCCCCATGATCCACCTTTGCAGAAACAACTCGCCTAGGACAATCTCGTCTTGAAATTTTCGTACGAGAATGACTTGACCAAGGTAAATTCGTCACGTTCCCCATCGTATGTAGCGATAGAAGGCAAAGCCAATCCATTGAACGTATTGGTCTTGACCATGGAGTAGATGGCCATGTCCAGGAATTCAATCTTGTCTCCTGGCTTCGGCAAGGCATCGAAGGAATAGTCCCCGAAAACATCTCCTGCGAGGCAGGAGTGGCCTGCCAAGCGGCAGTCGAAGCGCTTTTCCCCGGGCAAGCCCGAATTTCTGACGGGTGGTCGATAAGGCATTTCGATGACATCGGGCGTATGTGCCGCTGCAGACGCGTCCAATATCGCGATGGGACCGTCGTTGTAAACCACGTCCAGCACCGTCGCATACAGCGAACCGGCATTCAGCGCAACCGCCTCGCCAGGCTCAAGGTAAATCGTCTCAACCCCGTACCGACGACGGAACTCCGTCACCAAGCGCTCAAGCCGTCCAATGTCGTAACCAGGACGGGTAATGTGGTGCCCTCCACCGAAATTCACCCATTTCATGCGCGGGATGAACTCCCCAAACCGGCATTCGAAGGCAGAGAGCGTCCGCTCCAACGCATCGGAATCCTGCTCGCACAACGTATGGAAGTGAAGCCCGTCAATCCCGCTCAGATCCTCGCCGTCAAAGTCAACGCGTCGAATCCCCAGGCGCGACTTGGGAGCGCAAGGCGAGTAAATCTCGGCAACCGCCTCGGAATGCTCAGGATTAACGCGCAGGCCGCAAGATATCTTCCTAGACGAAGACTCGACCAGCGGACGGAAGCGACGCCACTGGGAAAACGAATTGAACACCAAGCAATCGACCAATCCAATCAACTCGCGGACGTCTGCTTCCGAATACGCCGCCGCAAATGCGTGAACCTCTCCCCCGAACTCCTCGCGGCCAAGGCGCGCCTCGTAGACAGAACTCGAACACACTCCGCGCAAATGACCACGCATCAAAGGATACGTGCTGTACATCGAAAATGCCTTCTGGGCAAGCAGTATCCGGGCGCCACAGCGACGAGATACCCCGCCCAGCACCTCAAGGTTCCGGCGCAAGGCAACCAAGTCGACGACAAAGCACGGAGTGCATATGCGTTCCGGGGACAAGCCTTCCATTTAGTTCCTCGTTGGCAAGCTAGGGTTCTCAGTAGAACACTTCCGTCCAGGGAAGGCCATGCATGTTGAGTCGTTCCATGAAAGGCTCCGGATCAAACTCTTCCATGTTGAAGACGCCTTCTCCCTTCCAGGTACCAGTCACTATCATCAGCGCTCCAATCATGGCGGGCACGCCTGTGGTATAGCTGATTGCCTGGGACTTGACTTCCCGATACGCCTCTTCATGATCGCAGATATTGTAGATGTAGTACTTTCTCGGCTTCCCGTCCTTGGTTCCCTTGATTTGGCAGCCGATGCAGGTCTTGCCCTTGGTTAACGGGCCAAGGGACGCGGGATCGGGCAACAAGGCCTTGAGGAACTGCAGCGGGATGATTTCCTTTCCATCGTACATCACGGGATCGATCCGGGTCATGCCCACGTTCTGGAGCACTTCCAGGTGCTTCAGGTAGTTGTCCGAGAACGTCATCCAGAACCGCGCCTTCTTCAAGCCACGTGGCTCAAGGAACTTGACCAACGACTCAAGCTCCTCGTGCCAGATCAAGTAGATCTTCTTATCGCCAATCCCCTCGGGAAATTCCATGACGCGGGAAAATTCCATCGGTTTTGTTTCGATGAATTCCCCGTCCTTGTAGTATTTTCCATTAGCGGTGACTTCGCGGATATTGATTTCCGGATTGAAATTGGTTGCGAAGGGATGACCGTGGTCGCCGGCGTTGGCGTCGATGATATCCAGCTCTTCAATCGTATCGAAGTGCTTCTTCATGGCCCATGCGACGAAGACGTTGGTAACTCCTGGGTCGAATCCCGATCCCAACAGCGCCATCAAGCCCTTTTCCCTGAAGCGGTCATGGTACGCCCACTGCCAGGAGTACTCGAAGTGCGCTACTTCCGGCGGCTCGTAGTTTGCCGTGTCAACGTAGTTCACGCCGGCTTCCAGGCAGGCATCCATAATATGCAAGTCCTGATACGGAAGAGCTACGTTGATCACAACATCAGGCTTGAAAGAACGGAACAACGCAACCAACTCGGGAACATTGTCAGCATCAACACGTGCCGTCTCAATGGGGCGAGGCAACTGGGCCGCAATCACCTTGCATTTCGATTCAGTACGGCTCGCAAGACAAAGATCCGTGAAAACTTCGGGTACCTGAGCGCACTTGTGAGCTACGACAGCCCCTACACCGCCAGCACCGATAATCATGACTCGTGCCATCTTTCTTCTCCTTGGGTTCAGTTCAACTTGGTTTCTACCGCTCGAAATAGGTATATCCGTTAATCCCGTTCTCAAAGGCTTCCATGATCTCGCGACGCTCGGCAGGTGTGATCAAATGCTCGCGGACAGCACGCTCGGCCTTGCGCTTGAAGCTGTCGCGAAGCAACTTCGGATCGTACTCGACATATGACAAGACGTCGCCAACGGAATCCCCCTCGATCTCCTTCACAAACTCGAAATGACCATCCACCGGATCAATGGTGATCGAAACAACATTGGTGTCACCAAGCAAATTATGCAAATCGCCCAGCGTCTCCTGATAGGCGCCAACCAGGAACGCGCCCAGGTAATACTCCTCGTTGTCATGCAAATCGTGCAACGGCAACGTATGGCGGACATCGTGGAGATCGACGAATTGCTCGATCTTCCCGTCGCAATCGCAGGTGATGTCAGACAGGATGCCTTCCCTGGTCGGGCGTTCCAGAAGCCTGTGGATCGGCATGATCGGGAAGATCTGCTTGATTGCCCAGGAGTCGGGCAAGGATTGGAAGACGGAAAAATTGGCATAGTAGGTATCTGCCAAGACGCGATCCAGCCCCTCGAATTCGTCGGGAACATACTTCATTTTCTGGACGTGCCGGTTGACAGCAACCATGATGTGCCAGAAGAGTCCTTCGACCAATCCCCGTTCGCGCAGGGTAATCCGTCCATTTCTGAACAGGATTCTGAGTTCATCGCGGTAGTAGATCGCGTCGTGGAAGAACTCCTGAAGGTTTCTGGTATTGATTGTATTGTAGATATTCAGGAGTTCCTTGGTCATGTCGTTGGCGTCTTCCGGGAGTTCGGCGGGCAATTCTGCAGGTTCGAACTTCGTCGCTTCAAGGATATTGAACAGGAGAACCGAGAAGTATGCGATGGTCGCCCGTCCCGATTCAGTAATCAGCGTGGGATGCGAGATGCCCTTCGCACTGAGCGTTTCACCAACGGTTTCCACGATATCGACGCAATACTCGTCAATCGTATAGTTTCTTGAGTGGTGGTAGTTGGTATGGGAGCCATCATAGTCCACCGCCAGTCCGCCGCCCAAGTCCAGGTACCCCATTTTGGCTCCTTCCTCAACCAGGCCCACATAGACCCGTGACGCTTCCTGGACACCCGCCCGGATATCGCGGATATTTGGGATTTGCGAGCCGATGTGGTAATGGAGCAGCTGAAGGCAATCTAGCAAGCCCAAGTCGCGAAGCTTGTCGACAACCCAGATTATTTCGGAGGTATTCAAGCCAAACACCGACCTGTCCCCTCCGGACTCGGTCCAATTCCCAGTTGCCCTGCTTGACAGCTTAATTCTCACTCCAATCCTCGGCTTGATGCCAAGCACCTTGCTCCGCTCCGCGATTACATCAAGTTCGGAGAGCATCTCGATGACCAGGAAGCACTTCAAGCCAAGCTTGTTGGCGTACAGCGCCAAGTCAATGAATTCCTCGTCCTTGTATCCATTGCAGACCAGGCACGCCTCGCGATCCTTCATCGTGCCCAGCGCGGCAATCAGTTCCGCCTTGCTGCCGGCCTCGAAACCGTGGTGGTATTCCAATCCGAACTTGGCGATGTCCTCGATCACCTGCTGCTGCTGGTTTACCTTGATGGGAAACACGCCCTTGTACACGCCTTGGTATCCAGCCTCCTTGATCGCCTTCTGGAAACTGGAATGCAACAGCTTGATCCGGGACTCCAGGATGTTGCTGATCCGCAACAAAACAGGCATGTCCATCCCGCGTTCCTGAATCCCTTTCACAACGTCAAGCAAGCTCACCGAGCCTTTCGCATTCCCAAACGGCGTAACCGCAAGTTCACCTTTCGCATTGATATCAAAATAACCGCAACCCCAATTGTCAACTCCATACAAATCTGCGGAGTCCTGCCTGGACCATTGCTCCAAAGCCTCTTTCTTGATCGAAGTCGTCACATTAGTTCCCTCAATAAATCATGATGAAAACTCAAAAACAAAGAATCGGGAAAAACTAAATTTAATCGTATTTCCGGAAATATCAACTTGAGTATACCAACATGAACCCAAGCATCACCACCAGGAACGCCACATTGAGCACGGTGAACATCAATAGGTAGCTCCAAGTCTTCCCAGGACAAACCCGGCGGTACTCGTTGAACGTGATCAAGGACGCAAGAGACGAAATCAGCGTGCCGACGCCACCGATGTTCACGCCGACCAGCAGGTCGCGGTAGTTCTCCGTGAACTGAGCCAGCAAGATCGCGGTCGGAACATTGCTGATGACCTGGCATGACAAGGTGCTGACGACCAAGGTGCTTTTTTCAAGCAGGCTCCCTAGGCATTCACGCACGCATTCAATCCTGGACATGTTCCCTGAAAACACGAAAAACGCGGCAAAGGTCAACAGCAACGGATAGTCAACCTTGCGCAACGCCTTGCGATCCATCACCAGCAACGTACCCAATATCACAATCAATCCATAGTAATATGGGATGACACGAAAAACAATCACAATCGACAATGCGAACAGCACGAGGTACACCGCCATCCGAACAGGATGCTTCTCGATTGGCGCATGCGTGACGCGCAATGGTTCGCTACGCACGCATAGGCAACAGAGCGTTATCAACCCAATCGCTAGCGCAAACGGAGGGAACATGATCTCCATAAACTCGATATTCCCAATGTTGAATTTAGTGTACAAGTACAGGTTCTGGGGATTGCCGAAAGGGGTCAACATTCCACCCAGGTTTGCGGCGATGTTCTGCATGATGAACGTAAACGCAAGCAAACGCTCATTCCCGGTGCTTGACAACGCATAATAGGCCAAAGGCAAAAACGTCAGCAACGCCATGTCGTTCGCAATGAACATCGAACTGATGAACGTGATGAACGTAAGAGCCAATATGCACATCCGTGTCGTGCGGAAAAGCAACACGATCTTATTGGCCAGCATCGTGAAAAACAAGATATTGCGCAAGGCATTGACCACGGCCAGAACGCAAAACAAGCACGTCAGCGTCTTGAGGTCAAAGTACCCGAGCCAGGCACGATCTGGCGGAACCACAAACGACGTGGCAAAGGCGGCAATCAGCGCGATTCCCAGGACCATGTTCCCCTTGAACAACGACCATACGCGAACTAAGCAAGCTTTCATATCTCACCAAGTCTTCTTGCTATTGCTGCGCCTAACCTCGTCCTTGTCAAGGTGATAGACATACCAGACCACGCGCAAGTCGCAATTCCTCATCGTCTTGTCCGGGGAATCCTCCAGGCTAACAACACGCAGCTTGCCAAAGTTGCCGTTGGAAGTCCTGAACAAGACGATCGTATCCTTCCGCAACGGATTGTTCTCCTTCGTGCAGCGAATCCCCTCCGGGCTGAAAGTCCAGCGTTGGATGGAAGAAACCGAAATCTGCCTGAATGGAGTCAAGTCGCCCTTGAGGATCACTGCTCCGCAACCGTTTCTAGGCTCCAGCACACGGGTGTCTCCTTCAACGCGCCAGTAGAAATCCGCATCCTTCTGATCGAAGCTTCCTTGCTGGTTCGCATTGGTCTTCCAAATTACATGCCCCAGGGCAAATGTCGGCGCATTCAAGTCAGCATCCCAATGGGAATTGTGTGTGATCGACGTTGTTCCTGTGGTATAGACCTCGTCTGACCAACTTGGCACCTCTGGTTTTTTTCCCCGTCTTGCCTCGAGAAGGATCTGCAATCTCTTCGGGTCGCGGCACATGTCGAAAATGCTTTTCCCGTCTTCGTATTCCCATTTCACGTTCGCCCCTTCGGCAAGCAGCCAACGAACGGCAAAATCATCGTACTCATGCCGTATGACGTACGCCAGCGGCGTCTCCCGATACGTGACGCCGTCTTCGACATGCTCGAACAGCGAATTCACATCGACCCGCTTCTTCTTGATCCACTCCAGTATTTCAACACGATTCAATGACGACAATGCCTGCACCAAAAACATGCCGTACTCGCGATTGCGCATCGACGATGTCCGACGCACCATTTCACGCAACAGTTCCTTCGGCAATTCGCTCCGCAACGCGTAAACGAGCATCGCGGACATCTTGTCGTGCTCGCCAAGCGACTCCTTGTTAGCCTCGTACCATGCACGCAATGCCTCCAGTGCATACTTGTCACCGGATCTCCTATAGACGTCATTGCACAACAGCACGAGCCCGGACTGGACGTCTCCATCGTCAACGCGATCCCCCGAAAGCACATCGGGATCCGCGCCATGACGCAAAAGCAGCCTCAAGATCGCATGGGATCTCCTGCCATCGCTCAACACAACCTGCAATGGATACCTGAAATTTCCTCCCCCGCCAGGGCGCCAATCAGGATCGCATCCCGATTTCAACATGAACTCGACCACATCCTGTTGCCGCCTTGCACACGCCTGCTGCAACAAGCTCGCCCCGGATTGAGATGCCCAATCCAATTTCGCCCCCTGGGCAACCAAGTTGGATGCCGCATCCAAATTGCGTTTCCTCAACGCCAATTCAAGTTGTTCTTGCAGGCGCAACAGCTGTTGCTCATCCAGCGCATTCTCCGCACCCTCCTGCTTATCCAGCGCATTCTCCTGCTCAACCAACGTCAGCAACTCAAGGATTTCCTCTTCGACCTCTTTCTCCCATTTATCCACCTCGTCCAATGCCTCACGAGCCAATTTCTCCTCCAGCTTAGACCAATCATCATCAGCGGCGGCTTCCTGTGATGGCGGTTCGGCCATTACGTCAAACTCGTCCTCAACCAAATCCTCATCCAAATCCAATTCGTCTTCGCGACGAGTTTCAGGCACGGGCACCGTAGCAACTGGCGACGCGACAACTTCCGCCTCTTCAAGCTCTACGACGCCCATAGAAGCAGGCGCAGAATCAGAAGCAGAATCGGAAGCAGGTGTTGGTTCAGGAGCAGAACCTTCAGCTGTATCGCTACCGCCGTGGGCAAGAACAAAGCCGATCCAAAAGGCAACGCATAAAGCCAAGGCAGCCAATATCAGCATCAACGCCAAGCGAAACTTGGACCCTTTTCCAGGAGCAGTTGCAGGTTTAACTTGTGGCTTGACGCCACCAGACAATAGCTCGCGAATCTTGCCAGCGTCCAAACGACGAGAGGAGTCAATCGAAGACAACGAAGACTGGACATCCGAAACCGTCATCGCGCCACCACCCCCCTCGACCAGGCGATGAACCAGCAAGCATGTGTCAGAACTCAAATTCGGACGCAATTCCCATAACGGTTCAGGCTTGGGAACACCCGCCTCAACACCCCCAAGCATGAAGTACAACACACGACCCAACGAACGCAAATCCCCAACAATACCATCATCAGAACCGTCAGAGGAACCAGAAAACAACACATACCCAAACGTTACCTTCCCATCACTGCGTAAACACACGCTCCCGGAATCAAGACGGCCATGGCACGCACCCAGTTCCTCGTAACGAGACAGCTCCGACAATGCACCCCGGAAAATCAACAAGCCACGAGCCTCGTTCATCGCACCAGATTCGGAAACCAATGACTTGACACTCTGACCTTCGGGAACACCGCAGATGATCAGGGAATCCAAGGCATTCTCACCACGCAAGACAGCACGTACGATCCTATCAGTGCCAAACAACCCCATCAAGCTCTCGCAACGAGCAAGGATCATCTCGACGACGGCCATGGGAGCAGATAGGCAAAAACAACTCAACAAGCACGAACTGCCATCGCGACGATCGCGCGCACGATAAGTCTCGCCAACACCATCGCGACAATAGCACTCGGTCAACAAATACGACTCGATTTTCTGACCTACGGCATAACGCCAACCTGCTTCCTGACTCTTCGACGACTCGCCCATCAGACCATCAGCTCCTTGATTACAAAAACTCCACGCCAACGCTGATCAACCAAGCATCCTTTCCACCACGCGATAACTTGAAATATCATGCTTGCGTTATATAATGTAATGGTCTAAACCAACTCTTGCTATCAATTATCAACACATCACCCACATTTTTCCTCACATGCCTCAGAAACAACTTACTTCGGAAAAAATTCTCAAGCAGGCAACAGAAATCCTGGACATCGAAATCGAAGGTCTCAACGCGATCAGGAACAACTTGGGCGAGCCTTTCGCAAATTGCGTCCGGCTCTGCTTTGACACGATCGCCAGGGGCGGCAAGCTCGTGGTCACAGGCGTCGGAAAAAGCGGCCACATCGGGCAGAAGATGTCCGCCACCCTGGCCTCCACGGGTTCCCGTGCCGTCTTCATGCACCCCGTCGAGGCGATGCACGGCGACCTGGGCGTCGTATCCCCGCAGGATACCGTCATCGCATTGAGCTACAGCGGCGAGACTGACGAACTCCTCGCCGTCATACCCGCCATCAAACGACTCAACATCGACGTCATCGCCATCACGGGAGTGGAAACATCCCGCCTGGCGCAATGCTCAGACCTGGTGGTCCCGATGCCCGTCCCCAGGGAAGCTTGCCCTTTCAACCTCGCGCCGACAACGACGACCACAGCGCTGACCGCCCTTGGCGACGCACTCGCCATGACCCTTCTCAACTGCAGGCATTTCCAGCTCAACGACTACGCAAAGCTACACCCCGCAGGAGCAATCGGAAGATCGATCACGCTCAAGGTCAAGGACTTCATGAGAACCGGCGAACACGCCGCCAAAGTCGCGCCAGGGACATCCGTCAGGGACGCCTTGCTCGCCATGACTGCTGCACGATGTGGGGCGGTAGCAATCGTTGACAACCAAAACATGCTGCTCGGAATCTTCACTGACGGAGACTTCAGAAGGCAAATTACCAAGTCAACAGATGTCATCTACGCCAAGATCGAGGACGTGATGACACAGAATCCCATCACCATCAATGAAAATTCGATGGCCGTCGAAATCATGAAACTTCTGGAAAAACGCAAGATTGACGATATCCTCGCTGTTGATGACGAAGGGCACTTCGCAGGCTTGGTTGATATTCAGGATCTGCCCAAATTTAAGGTGATGTAAATGATTTCCGACAAGCTTCCCCATGTCAACCACACGGCTGAATTTTGCGTCGTAGGCGGTGGATTGGCCGGCCTGGCCGCCGCCGTCGCAGCCGCCAGGCACGGTACCAACACCATTCTCATCCACGACAGGCCAGTTCTGGGAGGAAACGCATCCTCGGAATGCCGAATGTGGATCTCAGGAGCGCGAAAAGATGTCCACGAAACGGGAATCGTCGAAGAACTCAAGCTGGAAAACAACTACCGGAATCCCGAACTCAACTGGCATATCTGGGACACGATCCTCTACGAAATCGCGCACTTCCAGCCTAACCTGACAGTCCTGATGAACGCATCGGCGTGCAATGTGACGATGGACAAAAACACCGTCAAAACAGTCGATGCATGGCAAACGACAACGCAAACCTGGCACCACGTCAGCGCAAAAACATTCGCGGATTGCTCGGGAGACTCAATCCTGGCGCCACTGACAGGCGCGGATTTCAGAATCGGGCGAGAAGCAAGGGCGGAATTCAACGAAGATATCCAGCCGGAACAGGCTGACAACAAGACGATGGGACTCAGCTGCCTGATCCAAGTGCGGGAACTCACCAGAAAGACAACCTTCATCCCGCCGAAATGGGCTAACAAATACCTCACTGACGACGACCTGCCAAACCGGGGACACGCTTTCAGGGGACTCAACAACTTCTGGTGGATCGAACTCGGAGGCGAAGACGACTCCATACACGATACGGAAATCATCACCAAGCGACTCCTCGCAGCAGCGCTCGGGGTCTGGGACCACATCAAAAACCACGGCGATCACGGAGCTGACAACTGGGCGCTGGACTGGATCGGCTTCCTGCCTGGGAAACGAGAATCAAGACGATACCTGGGAGACCATATCCTCACACAAAACGACGTCCGCGCCGAAGGACGCTTCCACGACGTCGTCGCATATGGAGGCTGGTCAATGGACGACCACCACCCAGGCGGACTCAACTTCAAAGGACAACCGACGATCTTCCACCCCGCCCCGTCGCCCTACGGCATCCCGTTTAGATGCCTCTACTCAAGGAATATCGACAACCTGCTCGTCGCAGGACGGAACATCTCAGTGACCCACGCCGCCCTGAGTTCAACGCGGGTGATGGGCACATGCGCAATCCTAGGACAAGCCGCAGGAACTGCGGCAGCCATAGCAACCAAGTACAATTGCACCCCGAGGGACGTGGCAAAAAAACACATCGAAGAACTGCAAGACATCCTGCTTGACGACGATTGCTTCATCCCGGGACTCACACGAAAAATCCCCGCGACAACAAAAAACGCAACGATTACGGCCTCCGAAGGCAATCCGGAAGTGCTCGTCAATGGATGCGACAGACCCATGGACGGACACGACAACGCATGGTCCGCCAAACCAAAGGCATGGGTCAAAATCAGCTTCAAGCAAGAAACCCATATCACCAAAGTCAGAATCGTGTTCGACTCCGACCTCAACCGAAAAGGACAGGGAGATTGCGGAAACTTCGAAGAGCGCAACCTCCTCTCAAACTACCCCCTCAACCAACCGATAAGACCAGTACCAAACACACTCGTCAAGAAATTCTCAGTCCTCGCCCAGCTCAAGGATCAATCCTGGACAACGATACACGAGGAACATGGCGCGCACCAAAGGCTGGTCGCAATCAATGTCGATGTCAATTGCATCGCCATAAAACTCGTCCTCCACGAAACTTGGGGAGACGAACTCTGCAAGCTCTTCGCATTCCAGGCATCCTGATTAGCCAAAAAAGACTAGAACATGTCTGAAATCTCACTCTACAACAGAGCCACGAAGCAACTGGAAACTGAAATCGTACTCGGCGACGCATTCGTCAAGCTCGCCTACGAAACACCGGTAAAACACATCCTCTCGTGGCCAATGTTCGCACACGCCACTGTCTCAAGAATCCTGGGATGGTATGCAAACACAAATTGCTCAAAAAACCGCATACAAAAAACCATCCGGGATTTGAACATCGACATGGACGATTTCATCATCCCAGAACAAGGATTCACTTCATTCAACGATTTCTTCGCACGCAAAATCAAACCAAAAGCAAGAACGTTTGATGGTGACGAAAGCATCATTGCCTCGCCGGCCGACTGCAGGATGATGGCCTGGCAAAAGCTCGACGGAAACACGTGCATCCCAGTCAAGGGAGCAAACTTCACACTCGACAAGTTGCTCGGACCAAATCGCCAAAACACAGCAGAACAATTCGAAAACGGATCCCTCTGCGTCTGCAGGCTGTGCCCTGCCGACTACCACAGATACCACTACCCAGCCAATGGAAAAACAATCGAGACATGGCCAGTCAAGGGTAAATATCACTCCGTCAATCCAATCGCATTGAGGCAGAACCTCGATGTGTTCACAACAAACTACAGAACGGTTTCCATGCTCGAACTCGACTCTTGCGGCACTGTCGCCTACATCGAAGTCGGCGCTTTTGGAGTCGCATCAATCATCCAAACGCACAGCGAACCCAATTTCAGGAAAGGCGACGAAAAGGGATACTTCGCATTTGGAGGATCAACGATCATCATGGTCTTCCAAAACAACAAAATCCAATTTGACCAAGATATCATCGAGTACTCGAAGCAAGGCATCGAAACAAGAATCCTCGCTGGAAACCAAATCGCAACCACTCAAAAATAATCCAAAATCCAGGCAAGCACATGCGTTCAATCATTCCCATCCTGATGTCGGCAGGACTAGCCTGCTCCGCACAAGTCAAACCACTGCTTGAACAACTCAAGGATATCGCAATCAAGGACAACATGCAGGTCTATAACATCTGCGAAATCAAGGACGGCGTCAGCAGGACGGTCAGCATAATTCCTTCGTCAAACTGCCACAACACCTACTCGGTCGCAAAGGCGTTCGTCGTCACGGCCATCGGTATCCTTGACGACAGGGATTACTTTGATGTGGACGATCCACTTTATCCGTTCATCATCGACTTCCTCCCCAAAAACCACTCCCCGAACTGGAGGAAAATCAAGATTTCGGACGTGATGACCCATCGTTGCGGCTTCCCCCGTGGATTCCTCGACATCGATGCGCAAAATGCAACCCAGTGGTCATCGACGGACTACCTTAGCCTCATACTCCAACTTCCAATCCCGGACAACTTCAGGGACAATGCCTCATACAGCGATGGTGCGTTCTATCTCCTTTCAAGGCTCGTCACAGAAACCATTGACCAGAAACTCGATGATTTCCTCGCCAAAGAACTCCTCGTGCCACTCCAATTCCGCGAATTCGCCTTCTCGAAATGCCCCCAAGGCTACCCAATCGGAGCAACAGGAATGTACATCACAACCGAGGACATGGCGAAGCTCGGACAGCTCTACCTGCAAGGAGGAGTCTACAACGGCAAGCGCTACCTCTCCAAGCGATTCGTCGACAAGGTCCTGGCGCGTGGCTTCGAATTCCACGGCAACCCCAAGGACGGATACGCCAAAGGCGGAATGGCGGGGCAATACCTCCACTTCAACCCGAGAACCAACAGGGTGATCGCAATCCACTCATGGAACGCAGACATCAAAAAGCTGATGGAATGCGTCGCGAAATTCGATTGACACCTCCGAACACCATCGATCGCGTCAAAAGAAAAAAGCCGTGGGCTTTTTGGGAAATTGCCCGAACGCCCACAGCTTTTCCGTCGTCTTGAAGCAAGCCAGCTATTACTCACTGCTTTGCGCCCTTCGAGAAACCGAACTTGTTCATCGAACCATCGCGGGGATAGGACTGGACGTGGCCATCGACATGCACAACGTTGATCTGGCCGTTATGGGTCCATACGCAACGACGATCGCCCGTGCCTACACGATGGTCAATATTCTGCCAATTCCAAGAACTGACGTGATTTCCTTCCGTGGCAAATCCAACATACGATGGCTGGACAACACTGGACAAAGCAAAGGGCCATGCAATCAAATTCTCCACGTGCATGATCGTGCAGCCCTTATACTTGGCAGGAAGACCAGGATTCAATTCATCAGCATTCTCGTAGTTGTGGAATCCCCACCAGCCATAGCTCGTCGGAACTTCGCGGGACGGGCAAATCATCGCCTTTGCGGATCCACCCATGTATCCCCAGAACAAGACCTGCGGCGACTTGTTCGTGTTGCCAGGAGGATAGTTATTATTGTTCCAGGTGGCGCCATCGCCGTCTGCCTTGCCCCAGCCGAACAGCTTGTCTTCGTTATCACCCAGGTACATCGCAAAAGCAAGCCCATATTGCTTGTAGTTGCTGATGCAACTTGTCTGCCGCGCCTTTTCACGCGCCTTCGTCAATGCGGGCAACAGCATTGCAGCCAAAATGGCGATGATTGCAATGACGACCAGCAACTCAATCAGTGTAAACTTCAACATTTTCTTCATTTCGCGCCTCCTTATCAAAGAATAGGAACATGGACGAATAAGAACGAATAACTATAGTTATTATACCAACTCCAAATATCAAATTCAAGGACGCAAATGTGTTTTTTCTCAAAAGAAAAAAGCCGTTGGCTTTCGGGCATTTTCCCAAAAAGCCGACGGCTTTCTTGCATTTTCGCAATGATCCAGCTATTACTGTGTTGCGGTCTTCGTGAAACCGAACTTGTTCATCGAACCATCGCGGGGATAGGACTGAACGTGACCATCGATGTGCACAACGTTGATCTGACCATTGTGCGTCCATACGCAGCGACGATCGCCCGTGCCTACACGATGGTCAATGTTCTGCCAATTCCAACTGGCGACGTGATTCCCTTCCGTGGCAAATCCAACATACGATGGCTGGATAACCACGGACAACGCAAATTGTCTTGTGATCAAATCCTCCATATGCATAATCGTATTGCCTTTATACTTGCTGGAGATACCAGGATTCAATTCATCAGCATTCTCGTAGTTTTGGAATCCCCACCAGCCATAGCTTGTCGGAACTTCACGGGACGGACAAATCATCGCCTTTGCGGAATTGCCCGTGTATCCCCAGAACAAAACCTGCGGCGACTTGTTCGTGTTGCCGGGAGGATATTGATTTGTGTTCCAAGTAGAGCCGCCGCCGTCTGCCTTGCCCCAACCGAACAGCTTGTCTTCGTTGTCACTCAGGTACATCGCAAAACCAAGCCCGTATTGCTTGTAGTTGCTGATGCAATTTGTCTGACGCGCCTTTTCACGCGCCTTCGTCAACGCGGGCAACAACATCGCAGCCAAAATGGCGATGATGGCGATGACTACCAACAACTCAATCAGCGTAAATTTCAATACCCTTGACATCATTTTGTCTCCTTATCTGCTTCTTTAAATACTAAATACTTGCTAAAAATCAAAGCCACAAAAACAATATACCAAATATGCAACTAAATGTCAAGAGCAAAAAATGCTAAGTCAATACGAAGTTGCGGAAATCACTTTCATAAGGGGCTCCACAAATCCAACTCCAGCGTCCCATAGTCCCAGTCACATGGGTCTCATTTGTCCCATTCGTCTCATCTGTCCCAGTCCCAATAAAGCCAACCTCTGCATTATCTACCATGCTGCGACTTCATGACGAAGCCGCAGCGAGAAGATTATTGGAACATCACGAATTCGGAGAAGTTGATGTAGTCATTGGACTCTCCACCTCTTGCGTCGATGAAGAAGATGGTTTTGGCGGGATCTGTCTTGAGGAGGTTTGGCGGGAGCGTAGCCGTGATCGTCGTTGGGCTTTGGATGTTTTCCGGGATTTCGATGACGCAATCCTTGAAGATTTTGTTGCTGTTGTGTCCGATTTTGTCCGTCGCCGCCGCCGCCCAGGTTCCAACCCAACCGTTGTTGAAGAAGGCGAAGTTGAATGAGACTCTGGCCGATGGCGAGAGCTTGCCCTGGATTTTGATCTTGAAATGCAGCGGCTTGGTGGGGTCGTACTTGGGTATGCAGTAGAGATGTGTCCTGGAATCGAATGGAGCCTTGATGAGCATCGACGAAGTTTTTTCATCGAAGATTTCAGGTCCCGCCAAGGAGAATTCATTGAGGTTGCCAGAGGTGAAGAAACCGTCCTTGATCAAGGAGACGCAATCGATGGCGATGGGAATCGCACGGTTGATTTTCGGAAGGGCTGGATCCGAAAGGGTAAAGGTGACCATCGCGATCGGCGTCCCCTGCTTGTCGCCTGCTTGGATGTAGAGGTTGAGCCTGTCGTCGTCGATGTCCAAATCAAGTTTTACGAGTTGCGGGTCGTGGAGGAGCTTGGCGTCGACATTTGTGCCCTTTGGGATGGTGAAGGAGAATGATTTCTGTTCGTTTTTGTTGACAGTGATTGATGGAAACAATGGGATCTGCGATTCTGCGATAGCCTTATGCATTCTGTCCTGGCGTTGTTTTTTTTGTGTAGCGGCCGCGACCATTTGCATTTGGCTGCTTCCGATGATGTAGTAGGGACCATGTTGCATGTCCAGGCTTATGGAATCAGCCTTCCCCTTGGCGATTGTGTTTGCGAAAATGTCCTTGACTTCGATGGTTTCGTCAGGTTGCGCACCAAATTGGACAGGTGTAGCCGTTGAATAGGGTTGATTTTGCCATGCCACTGCCCTGTTGCCTTGGAAAGCGACGTAGTGGAGGTTGCCGGAAGGGTTGACTTGTCCGAGGCATTCGTTTCCATCAAGGACTTTTGCGAAACCCGCCATGGCCGGGATGGCGAGTTTTGGGGTCAACCCAAGGTAGAGTGTACCGATTGCGCTGTCCCACGTCCATCCTTTCTTTTGTGCGCTGTCCCTGGGATCGAGGCTGCAGAAGACAAAGAATTTCGAGTTGGGCCCTGCGATGGCCAGCGACTGCGCAGCGTTCGCGACCAGAGTCCTTGCCTGGTCGTGCTCCGTAGTCCCCTTGTGGCTGGCAGCGTATTCCGGTGATTCGGCATAGCCGCCTCGTCCAATTTCGTTGAAATATTGCGGGATGCCGAAAAAGCCGCACTTGTCGAGGATCAGTTGGCGCTTTGACTCGTGGAAATTGAAATTCTCGATGCCCGAATACCTGTGCAGGGTAACCACGTCAGTGGCTTTTGCGACATTTCGATTGCCCATTGTCTTGAGCCAGTCCAAGGAACCCGCATGCGAGAGGGTGTGGATTCGTACGTTCGGGTTGGCGCGCTTGGCGGCGGCATAGCCCCTGATGGCGAGGGTAGCATAGAAATCCGCGGTGAAAGTTCCGTCCGCGCAAAGGTCGGGTTCGTTCCAGATTTCGTAGTCGAGGACTTGCGGCGAGCAGTGCTTGACGATCGCTTCAACGTGCTTTTCCCATTCCTGAAGCTGATTTTCGTCAAGGGCGACCCTGTCATTCGGTGCGTTTTTACCGACGAGCCAAGCCGGGAACCTGTAAAACATGTATTCGAGTGCCTGCCCGTGTAGCTTGAGCCTCCTGAGTTGCGTATCGAGGTATTTGAGGTCGAGCTTGCCTTTTGTCGTTTCCTGTCTTGACCAGACGTTTTCCCATGCGAGCCATGGCCTTATCCACCTGAAGCCTGCTTTTGCGAAGATCGGCAGTTGATAGCTGTGGTACCATGTTTGCTGCTGGAAGATATTCATGCCCATGAAGGAGTTTTCGGGGTCGATGTCCTTTCGTTTTGGGATTCTCGCGAATCTGAGCTTGGCGTTTTTGTCTCCGCAGGTCAAGGTTGCAGTGAATGAACCGAATTGATTGAGGGGAATCGGGATGGATGCCGATGGACCTCCAAGCTTCACGGTTTGGGTGAAGACTGTTTTTTTGTTCCAATAGTCTTCGATATGGATCGTGCCGCTGTCGGGAAGTTTCGGCCAACCATATGCCTTGAGAACGACGGGTTCCGATTCATCAAACAGCGACGCAAGTTGTGTTGTTGTGACTTTCAGGGAGCCTGATTGCCCTGGTAGTTCCAATGGCGTCCATTGGTTGTCGATCTTCAAGAATATAGCGGCGAGATTATGCGTTCCCGCCATGGCCTCGTTGAGGTCGATTTTGGAGGCAATTGCGTTGACGATGCCGTCGTTGTCGGGTTTCTCTGCCAAGATTGTCAGCTTTGCGTTCGGCTCGTTGACAACGAATGTGCAACCATCGTGCTCCGGATTGATGGTTTTCCACTCGGCATGTTTTCTATCCCCTGGGAATTCCGGGTCTTCGAGCAGGATGGCCAGTTGTGTTGGGGGCGATGTTCCTCTCGCCTTCAGGGTTACAGTCCCCGGATGCTTGAGGCGATGTCCCAAGGCGCCTTGGAAGTCCCATTTGCCCCGTTCCTGGGCGAGGAGTTCTTCGATGAAGGGCTGGTCGGGATAGGCAAATTCTTGCGCGAGACAGGAGATGGCGAGGCAGGCGGTGACAATGGAGAGCAATGTGTGTTTCATGGTTGTGATAAATATGAGCATTGAGGTTGATTCCAATCGAAGTCAGGCAATATAGCATTCGTATAGAATGGAAACCAATGGACATTTTGGATTTGTGTTTCTTTTCTTGTAGCAATTGCGCTTCCAAATTGGTTGTGAGGAATATATATTAAGTACGATTTAACCTAAAAAAGCAGTTGACGCCTTATGATTGTAGTGCCTTTACAAGGCACGGTCTTCGGGTGGGTTCGCCACCCTAGACTAAAGTCTGGGGTTAAGCATAGTTAAGCGCTTGCAGCGCAATGCATTATGAAAATCCTTCTAACAAGTCCGTGTCTGCCCATGCCCACCCGTGTGGCTTGCGGACGCCTAGTCCGCGCCAAAGACTTTGCGCCGTAGGTGCCTGACCATGCTTAACCCCGGGCTTCAGCCCGGGGATAGGATGCCCCCCATGCCGGGCGCCTTGTAAAGGCGCAACAGAAGACTGATGCATTTCAATTCACCAGCATGGTGAACGGATCAAATTTTGCAACCATTTGATAATCAACAAATTAGATACAAAACCCAGTTTCAACTGTTTTTTTTAGGTTTAAGTCATATTGAACTGATTGCGAGGCTTGTCGAATCATGAAACGAATTGAGTATGATGTTGTTGTCGTAGGCGGTGGTCCTGCCGGGATTGGCGCGGCAATTGCGGCTTCCGAGAATGGCGCCCGAGTCGCGTTGCTTGAGCGTTCCGGTCGCCTTGGCGGGATGGCGGTTCAGGCTCTGGTCGGTCCATTGATGGGTGGCGTGAAGTCGCGGGTGGTCGAAAACGTCCTGAAGAAAATTGGCGGCCATGTCATCGACTTCACTCGTCTTGACTTGCAGTACTACGAAATCCTCTCGTCCTTGGGTGTTGATGTTTGGTTGCATTCTCCTGTTGTTTCCGTTGTTCGCAAGGGCATGTCAGTTGTCGGCGTCGTCGTTGGCGGCAAGGGCGACCAGTTCGAGGTTGCCGGTGGAGTTGTGATTGACTCGACTGGTGACGGCGACGTGGCGTACATGTGCGGTGTCGAGTACGAGCAAGGTCGCTTGATCGATGGCTTGTGCCAGCCGATGAGCATTATGTTCACACTGGGCGGAATCGATCCGTCCAAACGGATCTATTGCGGCTCCGAGGAGCAGGCTCGAAAGTTGGTTCTGGGCGGTCGAACTTGGGAATCGATCGTGACGTCTGCGCAGGCATCCGGAGAATTGCCCGAGAACGTGGGCGTTATCCGGCTGTATGATTCTCAACGTCCCGGGATGAGCTTCGTCAATGCCACTCAGGTAAATGGGCTGGACGGGACATCGCCGCATGACTTGACCCTTGCGGAAATCGATGGCCGCAAGCAGGCGTTCCAAATCGTGGATTTCTTGAGGAAGACATTGCCCGGCTATGACGATGCGTACATCGAGATGATGCCGTCAGTTATCGGGGTTCGCGAGACACGCCGCTTTCATGGTCGATATTGCTTGACGTGCGAGGATTTGCTTGCCGGTCGTCGCTTTCAAGACGCAGTTGTCTTCGATGCGTGTTTTTGCATTGACATCCATAATCCGTCTGGTTCTGGGCAGGCGGATGGTCGCGATTCTGCTGTGCAGGGCAACGCGCTCAATGTAAAGCCGTACGAGATCCCGTACGATTGCCTGGTACCACTGGGAATCGAGGGGCTCCTGTTGTCGGGGCGATGCATTTCCGCGACTCACGAGGCTCATGCATCTCTTCGCGTGATGTGCATAGCGATGGCAATTGGCGCAGGAGCAGGCGCAGCGGCGGCGACGGCGGTGGGGAAAGGAATTTTGGCAAGCCAGGTCGATGCGGGCGAATTGAGGGACTACTTGTTGCCGTAAATCATGTTTCAGGACAAAAAACAAAATCCTCAAAACCCAAAGCCAACGTCCCATAGTCCCAGTCCCATAAGTCACATTCGTCTCATTTGTCTCAAAGGTCCCAGTCCCAGAAAAGCTTATTACAATAAGGATCTTTCCTTGATTTCGTGTTGCTTTTCCGAATAACCCAACCGAAACAAAAAAACAGATTTTGTGTAAAACCACAAAAATCATCCTCATCTTTTGTGTGAAATTACAAAAATCATCCTCATCTTTTGTGTAAAACCGACAAAATCATCCTCATCTTTTGTGATTTTTCTACTTGACCCAATGGATTGAAATGGTATTTTAATGTAGCTGCATTTTTCAATTCAGGAGCCAAGTCATGTACTACAAAAGAAAAGCCGATCATTTCCTTGCGCGGTGGCGTTCGAATCCCAACCGTCTCCCGTTGATCGTCACGGGAGCCAGGCAAGTCGGAAAAACAGAGACCATCCGGCGTTTTGCCGAAAAGAACTACAAGCACGTGGTGACTATCAACTTCGTCGAAGAACCGATTTACAAGACCATCATCGACGATGGCTTCAAGCCAGACAGCATCGTCAAGAATATCTCAAGGATAGAACCCGGGTTTCGCTTCGTAGCAGAGGAAACCTTGATTTTCCTGGATGAAGTCCAAGAGCTTCCAGAGGTCACCACCGCCCTGAAGTTCTTCAAATTGGATGGTCGCTTCGACGTCATCTGCAGCGGCTCCCTTCTTGGCATCCAGCATGCTCGCGTCCAGTCGCATAGCGTCGGATTCAAGCAGGACTATCAGATGCATTCGTTTGATTTCGAGGAGTTCCTGTGGGCATCGGGCTATCCTGACGACCTGGCGCAGGACATGCTCTCGCACCTGGAGGAAATGCGTCCCTTCTCGACAACCGAAATGGAAATGTTCAACTCGCTTTTCCTAGACTACATCATTCTTGGAGGCATGCCGGCGGTCGTCAGGAAATACCTTGAAACCAAAACGTTCGAATGGACGTTTGAAATCCAACGCCAAATCCTCCTGGACTACCGAGAAGATATCAGCAAGTACGCAGAAAGTCTGGACAAGACAAAAATCCTGGCGGTTTTCAACGCCATCACTCCACAACTGGCAAAGGGACACAAGAAATTCCAGTTGACCAAGGTTGCGCCTAATGCTCGCTCCAGAGAGTATTTCGGATGCGTGGAATGGCTACTCGACGCAGGAATTATCCTACAGTGCCAAGGACTCAATTTCCCGGCCCTCCCACTCAAAGGCAATGTAGATCCTTCCAAATACAAGCTCTATTTCGCTGATACCGGCCTGTTGGTTGCCTCGCTTGAGGATGAAGCACAAGATGACTTGCGACGAAACAAGAACCTGGGAGTTTACAAGGGAGCCATCTACGAAAACCTTGTCGCCGAAGCCCTGGCAAAGTCAGGATACGATCTTTTCTACTACAAAAAAGGAGACTCCTCATTGGAGCTGGACTTCATCATCAGGACGGCAAACCACATAGTCCCACTGGAAGTCAAGGCGGGAACCTCAACAAGCAAATCACTCAATACCCTGATTGCATCACCGCTCTATCCGGAAATCAACCACGGAATCAAACTACACCGTGGCAACCTCGGCGAAACCGACAAGATCACCACGTTCCCATATTTCTGCACGTTCCTGATCAAGGATTTCATCCGCAATACAAAAAATCCACATTTCACGTGATCGCACCTAGGCATCCAGTAAAGTTTTTTGCCTTGGTTTCGCGTTGTTTTTGAGCATGACGAAAAATCTCCGTTTCAGCTTGCAAATCCCATTTTTTGGCTTATAGTAAATTTGTAATTACAACGCCAGTCTTGGGCATGAATGCCCATCCAAGCGGGTTTTTGCCCGCTTTTTTTTTAGCTTTTGCCAACAGAGAAATCAACCCACGGGGGGTATCAAATGAAATCGGAACTCATCCAAATCCTGACGCTGATTGAGCAGGAGCGCGGCATCGACCGCGAAACCTTGTTCGAAGCAATCGAAGAGTCCCTGCTGGCAGCGGCAAAGAAAGCCGTCAGTGCTTCAAGAGACGTCTCGGTCAAGGTTGATAGAAACACAGGCGAAATCCAATGCTGGGCAAAACTGATCATCGTGGATGAAGTCGAGAATCCCGACTCCGAAATCGCGCTCAAGGACATCCAGCTGAGATATCCCGAAAAGAAATACGGTCCCGACAGCATCGGGCAGGAAGTCGATTGGGAGGTCGAATCCAAGGACTTTGGACGGATCGCCGCGCAAAACGCCAAGCAGATCATCGTCCAGAGAATCCGCCAAGCAGAAAAGAACAAGATCTGCGAATCCTACTCCAGCCAGCTCAATACACTTATCACCGGTGAAGTCAGAAGGTTCGAAAGAAAGGATGTCATCATCGAGTTCGACCAGGCGGAAGGCATACTCTCGTCCAATGAAAAGATTCCCGGAGAAGACTTCGAGGTCAACGACATCGTCACGGCGCTTCTCATTGAAATCAACATGGACAAGCCGGGACCGACGCTGATCGTCTCCAGGGCAAGCACTGATTTCGTACGCAAGTTGTTCGAACGCGAAGTGACCGAAATCTCTGAAGGCCTGGTTGAAATCATGGGCATCGCACGCGAGGCAGGCTACCGGACGAAGATCGCGGTCGCCTCCTCGGACCCCAAGGTGGATCCCGTCGGAGCATGCGTCGGAGTAAAGGGGCAGCGAGTCAAGATCATCGTAAGGGAATTGTCCGGCGAAAAGGTCGACATCATCCATTACGATCCTGACATCGAGAAGTACGTTGCCAACGCCTTGAAGCCCGCGAAGCTCTCGAAAATCTCGATTGACCAGGAAAACAAGGCGATCAAGATCGAAGTCCCCGAGGATCAGCTTTCGCTCTCCATCGGCAAAAAGGGACAAAATGCACGATTGGCGTCGAAGCTGATCGGCTGGAAAATCGACATCGTCAAGGAAGACAAGCCAGAAGAATCTGCCAAACCCAACTTCCAGGAACAACTGCAAAACGCCATCGACAACTTGGCCGAAACGCTGGGACTGGAAGAAGACCTTGCCGAGACGCTCGTCTCCAATGGATACGTCACACCGCAAATGGTTGCAGACGCCGACTTGGACGACCTGGCGCAACTTGAAGGATTCGACTACCCATCCGCAGAGGCGATCAAGGCAGTCGCCGAGGGTACAAAAAGCTGAGGCTTGCCTCATTCCGCCTGCATGCCAATGCCAACTATAGGTTCAGCTATGTAACATCAAACCACATTTCAACATATCGCCAGGAGGTCTGATCCGATGAGTGAAAAAGTCAGAGTATATGATTTGGCCCGAGAACTCGGGCTTACCAACAAAGAACTTATCGCTTTGCTTGAGAAGGAAGGTGTTCCTGTCAAGTCTCACGCCAGCAACCTGGAAGCCGATATAGCGGACATCATTCGGGATATTGTCATCAAGTCAAGGCAGAAAAAGCAGGCAAAGGCCGTTGCGCAGCAAAAGCAAAAGAGCGAGTCCGAACAGCAAAAGCATAAGGCAAAGCAACAGGATAAACAATCCGGTTCCGCAAAAAAAGCACAGCCCCAGGAGGAAGCAGAACCTTCCTCGCCACCAAAAGAACTCCACCTCAAAACACCTATCACGGTGGGAATGCTGGCGGAAGGACTGGGGAAAAAACCTAACGAACTGATCTTCACGCTGATGTCAATGAACATCTTCGCGACGATTACCCAAATCCTTGAAGTCGAAACAGTCGAAAAAATCTGCGAGAAATTCGGAGTCAAATTCGTCCGCGAAAGACGTGAAAAAGTCCGCGAGGCAGACAAGGAGAAAACTGCCGAAGATACCGACGAAACAGATTTCCCGAAGGAACCCAGGCCGCCAGTGGTCTGCTTCATGGGACACGTCGACCACGGAAAAACCTCCTTGCAGGACTACATCAGGCATACCCATGTGACGTCAGGCGAAGCTGGAGGAATCACCCAGCACATCGGCGCTTCCGTGGCACGTGTCGGAGACCAGACCATCACGTTCCTGGACACCCCGGGACACGAGGCGTTCACAACAATGAGAGCGCGTGGCGCTAATTCGACGGATATCGCCGTGCTCGTCGTCGCCGCTGACGACGGTGTGATGCCCCAGACCGTCGAAGCGATCAACCACGCCAAGGCGGCCAACATCCCAATCGTCGTCGCCATGAACAAAATGGACTTGCCAAGCGCCGATCCTGACAAGGTACTGGTCGGGCTCCAGCAGCATGGCCTGACTCCCGAAGACTGGGGTGGCGACATCGCCGTCATCCCTGTTTCGGCGCATACCGGCGAAGGGATTGACGACCTCCTGGAGCGCATCCTCCTGGAAGCCGAGATGCTGGAACTTACCGCCGCTCCGCAGGCGCCCTTCCAAGGCCTCGTCATCGAGGCGAAAATGGAATCCGGTCGCGGACCAACCGCCAACGTGCTCGTACAAAACGGAACGCTCAGGCTCGGAGACTACCTCATCTGCGGTACATGCTACGGAAAAGTCAGGGCTTTGATCGACTACCAGGGCAAGACTGTCAAGCGCGCCCTTCCATCCACACCGATCATGATCCTGGGACTTTCAGGAGTCCCTGAAGCAGGAGAACAAATCACAGTCTGCGAAAATGAACGAGAAGCAAAGGAAAAGGCACAGGAAACAGCCGAAATCCTCAAGAACGAAAACCTGGCGGTCGTCAGGAAAACATCCCTTGAAGACATCTTCGCCACCATCGAAGAGGAAGAAAAGCCAGAATTGCTCATCGTACTCAAAACCGACGTGCGCGGATCGCTGGAAGCCATCATCGAAAATATCAACAAAATCAAGCATGACAAGATTTCCGCACGCGTCATCCACGGAGGAGTCGGAGAAATCACCGAAAACGACGTTGTTCTGGCCGCCGCCTCCAAGGCCATCGTCATCGGCTTCCATGTACGCATCATGCCCGGCATCAGCAGGCTCGCAAAGCAAAAGGGCGTCGACATCAGATTGTACTCTGTCATCTACGAACTGCTTGAACAGGTCGAAAGGGCGATGAAGGGTCAGCTGGCGCCGGAAACCAAGGAAACGCCTCTTGGCGAAGCCGAAATCATCCAGGTCTTCGACATCTCGAAGACAGGAAAGATCTGCGGCTGCCGCGTGAAGTCCGGCGTGATGAAGATCAATGCCAAGGCGAAGGTGTTCCGCGAAAAGGAACTGATCTACCTTGGACACGTCGCATCGCTCAAGCACTTCAAGGAAGATGTCAGGGAAATCCATGCCGGAAACGAATGCGGCATCAAGCTGGACAACTTCGAGGACTTCGAGGTCGGAGACCGACTCGAACTCTTCAACATCGTCACAGTCGACCCATTCGCAAACCACTAATTCACTCATCAACGAGTACATCAAGACAACATGTCCAATACTAGAATCACACGAGTCAACGAACTGCTCCGCAGAGAGCTGGGCAATGTTTTCCAGATGCTCGTCTGCCCGGAGGCCGAAACGCTCGTCACAGTCACGGGAGTCGATACGGCTCCCAATCTCAGGAACGCAACCGTGTACGTTTCGGTCTATGGCGACGAGTCAACCGGGGAGCGCGTCCTCGATCTCATCACCAAGAAGCGCGGCGCAATCCAGGCGATGCTTGCGTCAAAGGTCATCCTCAAGTACACCCCAATCCTGCATTTCAAGCTCGACCGCACAGCAGCAAAGGCAGATCGGGTGATGTCAATCATCAGTGAACTCGGTTTTGACAGCGAACCGAACAAGGACAAGAGAAACGATTGACTTCGTTAGCGCAATGAGGCAACCACCAAACAAGATTGACGGAATTCTCGTCGTGGACAAGCCCATGGACTGGACTAGCTACGACGTGGTCAATTGCGTCAAAAGACGCTTCAATCTCAACAAGGTCGGACACTGCGGAACACTCGACCCCATCGCAACAGGCTTGCTCGTCATCCTGATAGGAAAGGCGACAAAGCTGCAGGACCACCTGATGGGGCAGGACAAGACATACCTGGCTACCATGAGGCTGGGAACTGAAACCGACAGCGAGGATAGAACCGGAAACGTTATCGCAACGGCGACCTTTGACACCATCACAGAACAGCAAATCAACGACACGGCAAAAACGTTCCTTGGCACCCAGGAGCAAGTCCCTCCGATGGTCTCGGCAATCAAGCAAAACGGACAACCGCTCTACAAGCTGGCTAGGAAGGGACAAACCGTCGAACGAAAGCCACGTGAAATCACCATCTCCTCCTTTGAAATCAACAGCATCGAACTGCCTGATGTCATCTTCACCCTCAAATGCACAAAGGGAACATACGTCAGGACAATCTGCGCAGATTTCGGACGCAAACTTGGATGCGGTGCCATGATGGCGGAACTGAGGCGTACTCAATCAGGTGATTTCACCTTGGAAAACGCTGTTGGCATCGAACAAATCAAGTCCTGGGAACTCCCGGAACTCCAGCAAAACCTGCTTCCAATCGAGTCTATTTCACTATGATCGTCAACTTCCCATCAGAACTCCCAACAGGAAACTGGGTGATCTCGCTGGGAGTATTCGACGGAGTCCACATCGGACACCAAGAAATCTTCAGGCAGCTCACGCGACTCGCCAAAGAGCACGACGCACAACCTGCCGTCCTCTTCTTCTCGCCACACCCCAAGTCAATCGTCGCACCAGGTTCAGAACCCAAGGCAATCTGCACGCCACAACACAACATCCGACTCCTGAACCAGGCGAAAATCCAGAACCTTATCCAATTCCCATTCACCGAAGAACTGGCAAAACTCAATCCCAGCCAATTCATCGAAACCTACTTCTGGAATGCAAAGGCGACATTCAAGGCCTTCTGCGTCGGACAAAACTGGCGCTTCGGATACAAGAATTCAGGGACGCCGCAGACACTTCAGGATATCTGTTCTCCCCATGGCATCCAAACCACCATTGTTCCCAGCGTCCTCCTGGATGGACAGCCGGTCTCTTCGACAAGAGTCCGCAACGCCATTGCCGAAGGAGACATGACCCTGGCAGCAAGATTGCTCGGACGTCCTTTTGACATCCTGGGCACTGTCATCCACGGGCATCGCATCGGCTCCACGCTACTCGACTATCCAACGGCGAACATCAATGTCAACAACAGAATCCTTCCGCCTTTCGGAGTCTACGCAGCACGAGGAAAACTTGACGGAGACAAGTCGCTGGACGGCATCGCATACGTCGGCGATGCACCAACAATCAGGGATGACAGCAAACCGGAAATCATCGTCGAACTCCATCTCTTTGATTTCAACGAGGACATCTACGGTCAGGAACTCGCCATCCAATTCATCGAACACATCAGGCCTTCGAGAAAATTTAAGTCTCCGCAGGAACTGCAAGCCCAAATCCAGGCGGATATCCAAAAGGCAAGGCAACTCCTGACCACAGCCTGAGCCTGGCACACCCGCATTCCGCATTCCGCATTCCGCATTCCGCATTCCGCATTCCGCATTCCGCATTCCGCATTCCGCATTCAGCATTCATAATTCATAATTCTTCTCAGTTCTATCAGGCTCTCGATGCTGGATTCTCCGCGAATTTCCAAGTACAACGGAACGTGGTTGAGTTGTCCGCTACGCCAAGCCATCAGGAACGAACTCAATGAAATGTACTGCCCGTAGAGTTCCTTCAATGGACTGTGGTTGGCGGTCTTCCCACTGGGCAACAAAGCGACTTGATGAAGATGGCACCCCGTCAACATACCGCCCATCTCCGCATACCATTCGCTTAAATTATATCGACTGGCAAACCATCCGTTGTTGCGTGCGTGCCCGATATCCAGCAGGAAACCAATTTTGTCGTAGGCAAGAATTTCGCGAAGGGATTCGATCCAACTGACGCATTCCTCAGGCATATAACCGTAGCCGCGCATCGAATCAATCTTCTCGTCACGTCGCAAATGCATGTTCTCGACGCTGATGGTAATCCCTGCCTCTACCAAGGGACGCAAGCAGGCACTCGTGGCTTCCAGAAGACGACTGCGATACTCGCCCAACATCTTGCCGATGGGATGGGTGCTGGGCACGTGAACCGTCGCAGCATCGCACCCAAGAGTCACAGCCAATCTCGTTGCATCCAACAGCTGGGATTCGCCTAAAAAGCCAGTCCAGGATTCGTCAGGAGAGATTACCGGAAGGTGCAGCGACAGGGTTTTGCCGCCTGCGTTTCGCCAGTTTTCCAGTGGTTTTGCGAGTTGATCAGCCATCGACAACAACCCCTCCCCATACCTCAATTCGATGCAAGGCACATTGAGTTCAGTCGCCCTGACGATGTCTTCCTGTGGATTGCCCGATATGGAAATGCCCAGATGATCCAGGAATTCCTGCCTGTTTTCAAGCGGCCAATCTGTCGGGGTCGCCAGCGGACACGTGATGTCCCGGCGTTTCCAATCGTTGTCAATCCATTCCATGATGACCAATGCTGGCGGTCCTCCGATTGCCTTGTCAGGATCAAGTCCGCGAACCACCTGATAGTGCTTGTCTGAGTAGTCTTGATGCTTGTGTCCACAGACCAGGCATGAAATGACGCCGTCTATGACGAACTTGTCAAACCAGATCTGTTCATCTACGGTCATTGTCGTCAAGGGGCAATGGGTCACTGCCAGCAAATCCCTGGCGTTTGACGCAGCGAGCTTCCGCAGGAAATCCTTGCTTTCATCGGCCAGTTTTTGCCTGGCGTTGTCCAGAACGATGACATTTCCCCGCCGTGTATTTGGATTGAACAATGCCGCAACGTCACTTCTGCAATGCGCCGTTCTCCTCTCCGCGTTGCCGGGGGCATTGAGGAACGGGATACCTGTCGCGGCCATCTTCGAAATCAACCTTTTGGCAGCGCCAAGGGTACCGAGGCTCGTCATATCGCCGGCGCCAAGCAGCAAGTCGACATGTTGACGCACCGCCTCAGCCAAAGCCCAGTCAAACACAGCCTCCTTGACCGTATCTTCGCGCTCGGGCAAATGCATGTCTGCCAAGACGGCGACTTTCCTTACGTTTTTGTCCATCATATTCGTCCTTGAGAATGTCAATCCAGGGCGGACAGGATTTCGGCGTATTCGCGAAGTTCGCGGTCGCCAAACGCTTCGAAATAGGCACCGTCCATGAACACCGCAAATGTGGTTACGCTGCGAATCCCAAGGGAGGCATACGCATTGATGTCACGTTCCACCAACATGCGGTCAAACCAAGCAGGACGCTTCGCGGGCTTCTTCCAGCCGCTAGCCCAGGAACTGTCAAGCCAGTACTCCAATACATGGGCACGAGCAGCATCGAAAACCCGAAGTTGGTCGTGCAATTGACGCCAGCTAACACGGTTGATCGCGCAGTCGGGATCGTTGATGGCATGACGATAGCAGCGATGCATCGGGGCGAACTCCAGGATGACGTTGGGTTCGGGCTTGACCGCCTCAGGCGCTTCCAATGCCTCGGAATACGCAAGGAAGCCGACCTGTGACTTGGGATCCGTCGCCGCCAAATCACGGGCAATCGCATTGACGGCAAGCAAGCTCTGGTCCGACGCGCTCAACTTGGAGCATGTTTCGCAATGGCACCAGGTGCCGCGACGATCCTCGCCCCAGTAGAAATGACGATGAGTCGTCGGAGACAAGCGACGCCCCAAGGCTCCACCATTGCGACCAACCAACGGCAATGCGTTCCCTGAGCACCAATTCCCGCTCTCAATCCGCACGCCAGTATGCCACGAATACGGAAAGTATTCGGGATGCTCGGAAAACAGCGAACGAGGCAACAATTCGTGAGGAGCATGGCATTCGTACTCGATGTCAATACCCGACGCCAAAGCTTCGGAACGGAAGCTTTCCTCCGAATAACGCCCAAGCTTTGAAAGGACGTCGTGACCAGCACCGCCACCAGAATGAATCCCCAACGTGTTCAATCCCAATTCCGCACATTTGCCAATCCAATCAACCCCTTCGAAATCCTCAGGAGTGACGACAACCCCTTTTCTGAACATCAGGCACTTCTCCTACTCAACAAATGACAACGAACTACAATTCTTACGCGCCTCGCCAGTGGCAACACGCGACTTTTCCCTTATATTATACTTCATCCAATGACCTTCGCAAAGAAAGCAACTAGATTTATGACGCCCGATCCAAGACATCCTGAATCTCATTCGAAAAATTCCACGACAAACCTGAACTTCAAAGCCTTCGTATCTGACGACGGCTGGCGGGGACTCGTGAATAACGAATGGGTGGACATCCTTGATATCCGAAGCATTGACGAATGGATGACAAGGAAAGACCAGGAATCCCTGAAGGACGTGCCGTGCAGAATCATCCTTAAGGCAAGCACGACAGCCGGAATCGTCTACACAAAGTACATGAAGGCACAAAACGATGGAGTGATCAAAAAACGCGAGATATTCCCGAAGATCAAGTGGACATTGAATCCATCCAGGGCGTTGAGGATCCTCAATACAACCGCAAAGATGATCTCGCTCGGACACCTGGCGCCAACCCCGATCCTCGGAGCCAGGAAAAGAATGGAACTCGGATACCCGCACGAAATCTTCATCGCGCAAGAAGTCGAACTCGATACTGCAGAAGATATCTTCTACAAGGCAAACGACAGTCAAAAACTCGAATTGATGGAATTCTGCGGGAAAAAGCTCGCCATGCTCCACCGGGATGGATTCATACATGGGGACTACCTGCCTAGAAACATCTGTCCCGACGAAAAAAACAATGCGATGGTCTACCTTGACAACGACAGGACGAAGTTCCATCGAATCAACATGCCGTTCTTCCTCAAACGGCGAAACCTTGCACAATTCTCATTCAACCTCTACCTCCTCGCCGAAAATCCAGTCGAACATTGCGTCAAAGCGCTGGTGAATGCCTACGGAAACGAACTCGACTGGAAACAAGCGAAAATCGAGGGAGAAACAAGCATCATCTTGAAACAGGTGGCAAGACGATGGGACAAGACAAAATTCGCGGAACTGAAACGCAAGCGCCTGGAGGAGAAGCGATGATTCAGGCGGCACGTCTTTGCGCGTGAGTTGAATGAACAAGGAGAGTATAAACTATGCTATGTGACATTTGCCAGAAAAACCAAGCGATAATCAATCTCAACAATTTCGGAATTCCAGACGGGGAAGGACTAAATATCTGCATGGATTGCCTGTTGGAGCAAAACAGGGAATTCCTGGAAAAATACCCTCAAATGGCAGAAATGACTAGGAAATTCATGGAAGCCGCAATCAATTGCAATGCGCTTGACGCACTCCCGCTCCCTGCGGAAATCAAAAAACTCTCGGGAACGAGCAACAACACAATCATAACATGCTCAGGATGCAACAAGTATTTCACGGAAATCGCGGGAATCAAAACGATCTCATGCCCGCAGTGCATCATCGATTTCAAGGAAAACCTGCTCGCGGCACTGACACCCGAAGACACAGAACTATGGAATGACATCGACAGGCAGGAAGACGGAACCGACTCCTTCCGGCTCGCGCCACTCGCCGATGGCTTCAAGCCTGACGACTACAATGCCTACATCCAGGACGCGCAAAATGAAGTCGAAAGACTCAAAAAGGAACTGGAAGCCGCAGTACAAGCCGAAAACTACGACAGGGCGGCGAGGATTCGCGACCTGATTGCAGAATTCGATTTTGACACGGAGGTGGATAATGAGCAGTGACAACGATCAAAGACAGGAATCCAAAAAAGGAACCCTCCTTTCGCTGCTGACCAATACGTTGCCGCCCAGCCTCCCTAATGCAGATACCCTCCAGCCGCACGTCATACTCTCGTCATCGGTGATCCTCTCGCGGAACTTTATCGATTTCGAACTCCCATCGAACAAAAACTTCTACAGGAACGCAAACGACGAGAAAACACGGAAAATCGCCAGGCAAATCAGAGATGAACTCTTGGGCGAAAAAGCTTTGAAAAGGCACTTGAGGACATCTGTCCCCAAAAAGCAATTGCAAGCACTCCGGGCAAGAGGCGATATCATCCAGGAATTCCTCGACCAATCCAGCCTCGACCGCAATGACCAGGATGCTGTTTTCCTCGATGACGAAACCCTTTCGTTCCTCATCAACGTCAACAACCATGTAGATATCATCGCACAACGAAACAATGCAACGGTGAGGGAAGTCCTCGAAAACCTCATCGCAAAGATCAGCAAAACAAAACTCGAACAATTCTCGCTCTACGACGACGACCTAGGCTACGTCACAACCAATTGGGACCAGATTGGAAACGGCCTGAAAATGATGGTCAGGCTCCATACGCCGGCACTCTGCATCAAACGCAGGACAAACCAAATCCTGAAAGCCGCGGATACCTTCGACCTGACTTTTGACGTGATCGCGGAAGAACGAGAACCAGTCGCCAATGCGCTCACATGCGTCAAAACCAGAAACGGACGCTCAAAACACCCAAGGCAACTGGCGGAAAGACTTGATTCCTTCGCGAAAAAACTAGAACACCATGAATTCGAAACAAGGCGAGTCCTCCTCAATGACCCGGGACAAAGCGAACTGAAAGACTATATCGGACGAGCCAAGGGAGTCATCAAGTACGCATACAAAATGGAAAGGGAAGAAGCGCTGCACCTTGCCTCGACAATGTGGTTCGCGTCAGAAATCGGATTCGCCCCCCATGAAGCCAGAAAAGAAGCCTTCGCCATCATCGCAAGGGGAGCAAACCACGAGCTGGCTGAAGAACAAACCCAAACCTGGACGTCTTGGTCAAAGCCAGCCGCAGAAAGGGATGCCGTCGAACGAGCGGCATGGGTCAAAAAACTACTCGGAATTTTTTGTTGAAACACGTATCGAAATCACCATACATTGCCCCCTATGACCAGACTAGACGAAATCAACCGCCGCAGGACATTCGCAATCATCTCGCATCCTGACGCAGGCAAGACTACCCTCACAGAAAAACTCCTCCTCTACGGCGGTGCCCTTCAACTGGCAGGTTCGGTCAGAGCCAAGAAAAACCAGCGGAACACAACCTCCGATTGGATGGAAATCGAAAAGGAAAGAGGCATATCAATCACCTCGACAGTACTCCAATTCGAATACGAAGGATTCGTCATCAACCTGCTTGACACGCCAGGGCACCGGGACTTCTCGGAAGATACCTACAGGGTGCTGACGGCCGTCGACTCAGTAATCATGGTCATCGACGCCGGCAAGGGTATCGAAGAGCGAACCAAAAAACTCTTCGAAATCTGCAAAATGCGCGGCATTCCGATCTTCACGTTCATGAACAAGATGGACCGTCCAGCAATCGGTCCGCTCGACCTTTTGGATGAACTGGAGAAGGTTCTTGGAATCGGCACATTCCCGGTCACCTGGCCGCTAGGCGATGGACCGGACTTCAAAGGCGTCTTCGACAGGCTGGACAAGACACTCCACGTCTTCACGAACCTGGGAAAAGGCTCCGCCAAGGCAGCCGAAACACTGACCGGTACCGACGACCCGAAATTGACCTCGCTGATGCACCCCGACCGCCTCGCAGAGTGGCTCGAACAGATCGAATTGCTCTCACTGGCAGGAGAGGACTTTGACATCCAACGGGTCATCTCAGGCGAACTCACACCAGTCTTCTTCGGCTCGGCAATCAACAACTTCGGCGTCCAGCTCCTGCTCAACTACTTCGTCAAGTACGCACCGCCTCCGGCGCCAAGAAAATCGTCACTCGGGCTGATACCCGTCGAAAATGAGGACTTCTCAGCCTTTGTCTTCAAGATCCAAGCCAACATGGATCCCAACCATCGGGATTCGCTCTCCTTCATGAGAGTCTGCTCCGGAACATTCGAAAAGGACATGACGGTTCCAAATCCAAGAGGCGGAAAGCCATTGAGGCTCTCATACCCGCAAAAACTCTTCGGGCAAGACCGTGAAACCGTTGACGTCGCATACCCGGGGGATATCGTCGGACTCGTCTCCCATGGAAACTTCAGAATCGGAGATACGCTAACCAAAGTCCCGAATCTCGTCTTCAACGAAATCCCAAGATTCCCGCCCGAAGTCTTCTGCTACCTGCATAACTCCGCTCCGTCCAAATTCAAGCAGTTCAGGGATGGACTTGAACAACTGCTTAACGAAGGCGTCATCCAGTTCTTCCAAATGGTCGGAACAGTACAGAAAACAGTCCTGCTCGGAGCTGTGGGACAACTCCAGTTCGATGTCGTCAAGCACAGGCTTGAAACAGAATACGCAGCCGAATGCAGGCTCGAAGACTCGCCATTCACACAAGTAAGATGGCTCCCCCTCAATAGCTCCCCGGATAACTTCAAAGGCATGTACCTGGGATCAAATGTCAGGCTGGCAACAGACAATGACGACCAGCTCGTCATCCTGTTCCCAGACGAATGGGCGGTCGATTACTTCGTAGAAAAAAATCCCGAGATCAAGCTGATCAAGCATTCCCCACTGCAAGGCGACACAATCTAACGTGGAACCCACAACATGGATTACGACTTCTCATTCGACCTGGCACCTAAACTGAACTTCACGGACGATGCGTGGAATTGGTTCGTCGACGCATGCAAGGACCTTGAAATTCCTGTCGACGACAAAAAGAAAACCATCCTCCAAAACCTCTATTCTCACCTCGTGCACGTCAACGAATCCCTCAACCTGACGCGTATCACAGACCCGATGGGATACCTCAAATTCCATGTCTTCGACTCACTGACAGTGCTCAACCTCATTCAGGCATATACCAAACCCGGCGAAGACATCCTGGACCTGGGATCAGGAGGAGGATACCCAGGCCTTCCCTTGATGACCTGGCTCCCGGATCGACGTTGGACTCTCGTTGACAGCAGACCCAAAAAGGTCGAATTCCTAAAGCAGACAATCCTCCTGACGCCTGCGGCAAACAATGCGGCCGCAATGGCTTTCAGAGGCAGGGAAGCCGCCTCGCAAGCTCCAGACCTCTACAGGAAATGCAAGCTCGTAACGGCGAGAGCCGTCGGAAAGGCAGCCGAGCTTCTCCCCGATGCCGCCGAACTCCTAGACATTGACGGCCTCCTTCTATTGCTCAAAGGACCGGCCTACCCTGTCAAGGAACGTGACGAGTTCCTCGCCACCATGCCTAAATTCGGCTTCGAGTTGATGGAAGAGCACAGATTGGTTCTTGACGACGACGATCCCGAACGATGGATCGTCATCGCCATACGCACCACATCACCCGCCTCCGAGCGCAAAAAGACAAAATCCCGCTTCAAGTCCCCACGCAAACCAAAGCGATAACCCTAAAAAAGCAGTTATTCCACAACGATACGCACGGCGTGCCCGACCCTGTCGTAAACGCTGCCTGTCGAGACGATTTGCGGGATTGTTGTCTGCACGGTTTCGCCATTGGGCTTTTGGTAGCTTGCGATGATTTCCGTATAGTAGTCGCTGTGCATGTGCCCGCAGAAGACTCCCTTGACCACGTCGGCATTTTTCACGATGAGTTCGTAAACCTGCAGCGTCGTGGCGTTGGAGTTTGGCTTTCCAGCTCCGTTGTCGCAGAAGTTCCAGGCTTCTGTATCGTTTCTACGTATGGGCATCACCGATTTTTCGGCGGGATTTCGTGTGCAGATCGGTTCATGTTGGAAAATCAGGATGGCCAGGTTGTCGCGCCTTGCCCGTTCCAGGTCCGCCTTCAGGGCATCCGCCTGGCTTTGGGAGTACCTGCCGAGATCGTTGAACATCGTGACGAGCAGAACCTTGTCCTTCACAACCTTGGATTCATAGAAGATATCATGCGGCCAATATGTGGCAATGATATCCAGGCGCGACTCACGGGATGTTGGATCGGGGACCTTGCCCTGCATGACACGCGTGACATCATGCCCGCCCAAGCAGGCGAGGATAGTGATATCCGTCCAGAAAAGCTCTTCCACGGTCAACTGGAGGCAGCCCCAGGAAAGGTAGTCGAGGACATCGCCGGTGACGACGGTCTGGTCGGAGTGCCTGGCGAACTTGAGCACGTTTCTGATTGTGGGGACTGAGGTTCCGTTTCGAAGCCAGCGCCGATATTGCCTTGTGCTCATCACGGAGGGATTGTTTTCAAGTTCGTCGTCCTTGTTGACGAGATTGTAGTGCGTATCGGTAACTTGGACGATCTCGACAGGTTCCGTATTGGGCTTCAACCCCTTGATGTTGACTTCTCGCAAAAAGGGACCTTCGTCCCAGCGGGAAATCCAGGTCTTCAGGTCATCCTTGGTTCCGACCACGTCTGCACGTTGACCTTGAGGACGCCCCGCACGCCTGGCTTCGTCGAGAATTTTCCGCAAAGCGCCGCCCAGTTCCTTGGGCATGTCCTTGGCCGCCAGCGCCTCACGTGCTTGTTTGTACACGTTCAGGCCGACCATCCCTGCAATCCCCAAATTACCTGCGCCGCACCAATAAGCCACGGCATCAGACACGCGATCGACCGCCAGAGAAGAATCGCCAGAAAACCGTCTCAACACCTCTTCAAGTTCTTGTTGGGAAACCTTGTCGTCAACGCCAAATACACCGGACTCCCTTGGACAAATCAAGCCCCAGGCGACAGAGCAGTAAATCGCATGCGAGTTGGGATTTCGATATCCGACATCGGAAAACGCCTTCTCGGCACCCAAAGTACCCTTTGTTTCCTCTAGGTTTCCGAGAAGTCTTCGAAGCTCGTCAAACGTCACCCGATCAGGCTGGAATCGCTTTTCCACGGCATGGAGGATTTGCGCCATTTGTCCACGCGTCAGCTCGTTATTCGTCATATCGACTTTTCCGAGCAATCCCAATGATGCCACTGAGCCACCTTGGATGGATTTGTCCAAGCAGGCGACCATGCCCGCCAAGCTGGGTTCCATGCCTGTTCTGCCCACGTTCCTGCGATCGAAAACCTGTCCATTAACCATTGTTGCCAACACTATTCCAAAAGCCAATACAAGTCGTGGAGAGACGGTATGCTTCATCTCTTCATTCCTTTGGTTATTTAACGAATACCCTGAGTCGCTTGACTTCAAATTGCCCTGCGTTTGCATTGAATGTCCAATCCAGAGTATTCATGGTTGATTCTTTTCCGGACACGGGCTTGCTGTTGCCGATGCCCAGGTCTGCGTTGCTGCCTCTTTTCCAGCTATTGTAGGCAAAAACCGTCTGTCCCGCCTTGATATTGTGAACTTGCATGGATCCATATCCGTTTTCGGGTTCGCTCATCCTATCGTTGAAATCCCATTTGCTGGCACTTCCTTGGGGAATGACCGTCGACAAGCCCGGACCGTAGTTGTTGGGCCAGAACTCGATGAAGCCGGCATCGGAAAGATCGACGACGTTTTCAACGCCGCTCACATTCGAAACAACGGTCAGATTGCCAACCTTTTGCTGGAAAACAGCGCCTGTTCCGTAGGCAGGAACGCCGAGCTTCTTGGCATCCTGAGTGAAGGCATCCATCGATACGAAGACATACTCCATGGACGAATTCGACTTCTTCAATTCCAAGAAGTACGCGACCTTGGAAAATCCTGGCTTGACCTTCCCGCTGTCGTCGCGGTCATAGACGATCTTGTCGCCGCCCTTGGCGATTGGCAGGTCGTAAACAAGCCGCCAGCTGTCTGCATCCTTGATCTTGAGGGCGAAATAATCGACCACGGGCACATCGCCGGCGCGACATGCCCCGCAAGGAAGTCCCGCCGCATTCTGAAGATTGGGTTCGGAGTACTTGTGCCAGGCAAAACGGAAGGCTGTCGGATTGGGAACCTTTGCCGAAGAAAGGACGACCGTCTCGCCGTCAATGCGCGCATCCGCCACTTCGAATTCGCTTCCGGGACCGACGATTTCAAAGCAATCAGGCGCCTTTCCATCGCGGGTCCGCAATCCCTTCGCATCGTCAAAGTGGATTCTCAGCGACGCTCCTTCCTTGGTCATTTTCGCGAACTTCGGCCCTGAGCAGACGATGTCTTTCCGTCCATACGTATGGTGGAGCGCCAAAAGGCAGAGTCGCTTTCCCACGTCCTGCTTGTTTTTGGGGTGGATGTCATTCATATCGCCGATATCGTTGGTCACTGCCATCCAGACATTTGGAATCGACTTTTCGCATTCCGCCTGGGCTTCCCAGATGCTGCCCATCACCAAAGAATCCTGTTTTGCATCGCCATATTTATAGGGCGCCAGCTGCACGAAGTAGAAGGGAAGGTCGGGATTGTTCCAGACTTGTCTCCAGCCATTGACCAGCGCCCTCGTCTTTTCGTAGTACATCATGCCCTCATTCCGGTTTGCCTCTCCCTGATACCATAATGCGCCACGGATTGCGAAGGGCACCATTGGATTGAGCATGCCGTTGTACAGGGTTGACGGTTGCTGGCGATCCGAGTACGGAATCAAGTCAGCTGGAAAGGCGGGCATCGGCTTTAGCGGAACGCTTTTCGCCAGGCTTTCCTGCGCCAAGGCCTCCCACTGCCCCAACTTCGCGAGGAATTCGCGGAGCGCTTTCTTGTATTGATCAGTAGCGGGATTGCGCATTTGGAGCCTTTCGTAAATATCCTGCGTCTTCTCCACGGATTTGAAGCCGTCCGGCGTCGTCCACGGCTCGATCCGGGTTCCGCCCCAGGACGAATTGAGGATGCCCACCGGCACTCCGAGTTCGCAAGCAAGCATCCGGGCGAAGAAGTACCCTGCCGCAGTATAGCGTCCCACGGTGCTTGGCGACGCAGTCGACCATGCCGCTCCAGGCGCATCAAACTCCGGATACGGGCGTGCGAGGTTGGGTACCTTGAACTGCCTGACCATCGGATAGTTCGCCGCATCAGCCTTCTCGCGTTCGGCGTCGTTGCAAGATTCAACGACCATCGCCATGTTGGACTGACCCGAACATAGCCAGACCTCGCCAACAAGCACATTCTTGAATATGCGGCGATCGCCGTCTCCGCTGACAACCAGCTCCAATGGCTTTGCGCTTGCAGGACGCGATGGCAGCACCGCCTTCCAATTGCCCGCGGCATCGGCTACCGCCTTGGCGGTCGCATCGCCCAACTGAACGGTTATCTCGGCTCCCGGCGAAGCCTTTCCCCAGACGGGAAGCGCCATGTCGCGTTGAAAAACCATTTCGTTACCGAAAATCCCTGGCATCTGAAGGGCGGCCCGTGAGGACAAAGCAAACAAAAACGCCAACATGAAAAACAAAAAACGCTTCATAATCATGACTCCTAAGTTGCTGGTTTTATCGAACGGCATCAAAAACCCTGACATAATCGACGAGGAACGTGTCTCCGACGCTGTCGAAAGCTGCTTGGACGGGAGCGTGGTCCTTCCCGCGATAGCCTGAAACTTCCGTTGTTATCAAGATGAATTCGGGACAGTGCGAGATATTGTCTGTCACCCGACCGTCTTCCACGCCATTAACATAGAAGGTATATCCCGTCTCGTCCCAAAGGACGCCGAAGCGATGGAATTCCTCCACGGACAAGCCGGTATGTTCCTTGTCCGTTCCCACGCTGACACGATCCAGTCCGTAGCCACGGGCATGGACGAAGTGCTTGGCGATCTGCCCTGGGCGGAAGCTCTCCATCACGTCGATCTCGGCGCCGACCTGCCCCGTGTCGAGCGAGGCTCCGATGATTGGGGATTGGATCCAGAATGCGCTCCACCAGCCGGGCTTCTGCTGGAGCCGGCATCGGCATTCATAGTATCCGTACTTGTGTAGGAATTTGCTCTGATGGAGCTTGCCGATTGGCCATTGCAGGTAGTCGTTGCCGAATTTTGTAGGCACCACGGGTTGGTCCATGAAGTTGTATCCTGTTTGCAATTGGGAACTGACAGGCCTGCCGTCTTCGATGATCAGCTTGAATTCGACGTTGCCCTTTCCGTCGAGCCTCACCCCGTTCCGTGTCCACGCAGGGTGCACCTTTCCCATCATCGTTGTCCTGAAATCCCATTTTTCCGTATCGAGCACCTCGCCGTCGAATTCGTCGCTCCACGCCAATTTCCATTGGAATCCATCGGGCAGCCAACTGTCTTCATGTCCATCCACGGCATACGTTTTCATTGAAGCGGTCTCCTGGTTTGAGTTCATGCCAATTCAAAGATTCACTTTCAAAGCCGTGGCTAATATAGCACCCATTCAAGCCGAACCCTATCAACAATCTCAAAAAACCCGCATTGTTTTTCCAAATATCGAACCCCAAAGGAATGCCACATGCCATCTGAGTACGAAACCGATGAATGACGAATGAACCGCCCGACCTGCCGCATGCCGACTAATAAATAATAGCCCAGAGTGAAGGCCAGGTGAAGACAGAAAAATTTGTAGAAACACATCAAAACAGATTGCTTTAATTAATGTATAAGGTTATATTGGTTGCTTTCAAACAACCGAATCACAGGTCATCCAAGCCCCATCATCCACCCATTGGAGATTTTGCGCATTATGGCAGACGAACTTCAAGCCCTACTCAACCGCATTAACGAAGAAGGACTCAAGAAGGCTGACGAAGCCAGGACACAGTTGATCGCCCAGGCTAAAGCCGAAGCGGACGCAATCGTGGCAAAAGCAAAGGAGGAAGCAGACGCAACCCGAAGCCAAGCCAAGGCGGATGCGCAAATCCTGGCTCAAAAGGGCGAAGAAGCACTCCGGCATGCCGCTCGAGACATTATGCTGACTCTCAGGCAGCAACTCCAGGAAAGAGTGAGGGAAGCGGCGCTGCAAACCGTCAGGGCGGCGATGGACGCACAGCAACTCCCGCAGATCATTACTGACGTCGTGACCAACTACCTGGCCCAAGGAGGCGCGCAGGACGACTTGCAAGTCCTGCTCAACCCGGAACAATTCGAGACGCTGTCCCAGGCGGTCTCAAGCAAACTGGGCGAAAGCCTGAAAAAGCATTGCACATTTGCCCCAACCCCATCGGTTGCTTCGGGATTCAAGTTGGTTTTCAAGGACAACGATGTCCTCTACGACTTCTCAGACGAGGCTTTGGCGGACACAGTCGCCGCTTTCGTGGGTCCAAGAATCGCCGCAGCACTCAAATAACCACGGCCTTTCACCGGAAGCACGACAATGAAAAGCAGCACAAATGACCTTTTCTACCTGATCAGCAGCCTGCCGGCATTGATGCACAACCAGAAGCCGCGCATCTCGAGCGACGAATTCCTGACCTTGTGCAACGAGCAACTCGATGACAAGAAAGCCCGATCCATAGCCTCGATTTCACTGTCGCCAGATGGCAACGAAAATGGATTGGACGCACATCGCAATTGGCAGGAATGGCTGGTTTTCGTCAAGAACTGCATTGCCGAAATCAGAGCCTCCAGATTGAAGCGTCCATTGGGCGATTGCCTCAGGGAGACCCGGGTCTTTGATTCATTCACGAAAAAGTCGTTGGAAGACGCCTTTTCATTGCCGACTCCCGCCGAACGTGAAGCGGCCATTGACCTGGCATGTTGGAATTTCCTCGAGGACCTCGCCGCGACGCACCTATTCGACCTTGATGCGCTAGCCATCTACAGGCTGAAGCTCCTCTTGCTGGAAAAGCGCGACTCCAGGTCCTTCGAGGAAGGAATCAAGGTATTCGACGGAATTACCGACGCCGCAATCGAACAAGCAAAGAACACAAGGATATAGTTTTTTCAGCCACAGAGTATCGCCATGACCCAAAACAAAAGCACATCCCGCGTCACCGGCGTCAACGGAAACCTGGTATCCGTCGCATTCGCCGATGCCGTCACTCAGAACGAAGTCGCCTACGTCATGCCCGAAGATGGCTCGCGCCTCAAGGCGGAAGTCATTCGAGTCAGGGGCAGGGAGGCGGATCTCCAGGTCTTCGAGTCCACGACGGGAGTCAAGGTCGGGGACCCGGTCGAATTTACCTCCCAGCTCCTCTCCGTCGAATTGGGCCCCGGCTTGCTGACCCAAGTCTACGACGGTCTCCAGAACCCGCTGCCGGAACTTGCGAAACAGGCCGGGTACTTCCTCAAGAAGGGAGTCTACATCTATCCCCTGGACCAAGAAAAGACCTGGGACTACACGCCGGTCGCAAAGGTCGGAGACGTGCTGACGGCATCCGAAACGGTCGGAACCGTGCCCGAAGGAATTTTCACCCACAGGATCATGGTCCCCTTCGCCTGGCAAGGATCATGGACCATTACCTGGACCATCGAACCAGGACAATACAACATCAAGACCGTGGTCGCAAAGGCAACTGACGGAACCCGGGAACGAGACATCACGATGACCCAGACATGGCCGGTCAAAATCCCGATCAAGGCCTATCAGGACAGATTGCTTCCGAGGGATCCCCTGATCACGCAGGTCCGCAGCATCGACACGTTCTTCCCGGTCGCCAAAGGCGGCACGTTCTGCACGCCCGGTCCGTTCGGCGCCGGCAAGACGGTTCTTCAGCATGCCTTGTCCCAGCGCTCGGAGGTTGACGTGGTCATCGTCGCGGCATGCGGCGAACGCGCCGGCGAAGTCGTGGAAATCCTCCGCGAGTTCCCGCATCTGGAAGATCCCAGGACCGGACGGCACCTGATCGACAGGACAATCATCGTCTGCAATACCTCGTCGATGCCCGTGGCGGCACGCGAGGCCTCCATCTACACCTCGGTCACGCTGGCGGAGTATTATCGCCAAATGGGCCTGCACTCGCTCCTGCTGGCTGATTCGACCTCCCGCTGGGCGCAGGCCCTCCGCGAAGAATCCGGCCGCCTGGAGGAAATCCCCGGCGAAGAAGCGTTCCCCGCCTACTTGGAATCGCTTGTTGCCGGCTTCTACGAACGCGCAGGACTTGTCCAGCTCAAGGATGGAAACTTGGGTTCAATCACGATTTGCGGCGCCGTCTCGCCTGCCGGCGGAAACTTCGAAGAACCCGTCACGCAAGCGACGCTCAAGGTCGTAGGCTCGTTCCTGGCCCTCTCGCGCGACCGCGCCAACGCAAGGCGCTATCCCGCCATCCATCCATTGGATTCCTGGAGCAAGTACAATTCCATCGTGCCGGAAGAAAAGGTCTCAGTGGCCAGAAACCTCATCAGGGCAGGAAACGACGTCGACCAGATGATGAAAGTCGTCGGGGAAGAAGGAACGCCGACGTCGGACTTCGTCACCTACCTCAAATCGGAATTCCTCGATTCCGTCTACCTGCAGCAAAATACGTTCGACCCAATCGACTCTGCCTGCGGGGCGCAACGACAGGAATACGTCTTCGACAAGATCCTCGAAGTAATAAACAAAACGTTCGACTTCCCGGACAAAAACGAAGCCAGGAGCTATTTCCAAAACCTCAGGCAGAGCTTCATCGACTGGAACTACTGCCCATGGCAAACAGACGCCTTCAAGGAACAGGAAGCCCGCATCGACAACATGCTCAAGGAAGTCCGCTAAGCGAGGAGAACGATACACATGAAGAAAATCTACAACAGAATCATCCAGATCAGCGGAAACGTCATCACAGTCGAAGCGGACAACGTCGCCAACCAGGAGCTTGCCGAAGTCAAGTCGCCGCAGGGCACCTCCTTGGCCCAGGTCATCCGCCTGGACAAGTCAAGGGTCTACCTGCAGGTGTTCGCCGGTTCACGGGGCATTTCGACCGATTCGGAGGTCCGGTTCCTCGGACATCCCATGAGGGTTTCCGCTTCCGACGCGCTGCTGGGACGCATCTTCACCGGCAATGGATCCCCTCGCGACAACGGACCTGAGCTTACAGACAACTTCATCGATATCGGCGGACCGTCCGTCAATCCTGCAAACCGAATCATTCCCAAAAACATGATCCGCACAGGATTGCCGATGATCGACATCTTCAATACCCTGGTCGAAAGCCAGAAGCTCCCGATCTTCTCCGTGGCGGGAGAGCCATACAACGAACTCCTGGCGCGCATTGCGATGCAGGCCGAAGTCGATATCATCATCCTCGGCGGCATGGGACTCAAGTATGACGACTACCTCTACTTCAGGGAAACACTGGACAAGCAGGGAGCGCTCTCAAGAACAGTCATGTTCATCCATACCGCTTCCGATCCAATCGTCGAATGCCTCCTGGTCCCCGACCTGGCGCTCGCGGCCGCGGAATATTTCGCAACCGAGAAAAACCAACGAGTCCTGGTCCTGTTGACTGACATGACCAACTTCTGCGACGCGCTCAAGGAAATCGCCATCACAATGGAGCAAATCCCCTCGAACCGAGGCTATCCGGGAGACCTCTACTCGCAGCTTGCGGCGCGCTACGAAAAGGCGGTCGATTTCGAAACAGCAGGGTCAATCACCGTATTGGCGGTCACGACCATGCCGGGCGATGACGTGACGCACCCGGTCCCGGACAATACCGGTTACATCACCGAAGGACAGTTCTACCTGGTCAATGGACGAATCGAACCCTTCGGCTCGCTCTCGCGACTCAAGCAGCAAGTCAACTCCGAAACCCGCGCAGACCACAGGGCGCTGATGGACAACATGATCCGCCTATACGCCGAGTACAAAGAATCAGTGGAAAAGCAGTCGATGGGCTTCAGGATGAGTGACTGGGACAACAAGCTCCTCAAGTACGGATCGCTCTTCGAAGCCAGAATGATGGACCTCAACGTCAATATCCCGCTGGAAGAAGCGCTCGACCTGGGATGGAAAACACTCGCGGAATGCTTCACGCCAGCTGAAACGGGCATCAAAACCGACCTGGTCAAGCAGTTCTGGCCAAAATGACGAGCACGATCGTGAGACGAACGCAACCGGTCATCCTTATTGAATAAGCAAGACTATGGCTAAAATCAAGCTAACCAAAAACGAACTCAAGGCACAGCGGGACGCCTTGAAGCGATACGAGAGATACCTGCCGACTTTGCAGCTCAAGAAGCAGCAGCTTCAGCTGGAAGTCAGGCATGCCAAGGATGCAATCGCCCAGCTTGAAGCAAGCATGAAGATGTTGGCGGAACGCTCAGAGAAGACAATCGCCATGTTTTCAGGCAATGACGCCGGCGGCGTGACGGAACTCATTCAGGTCAAGTCCTGGACGACCGGCGTCCGAAACGTCGCGGGCATCGATGTCCCGACCTTCGAGTCCCTGGAATTAGATGAGACGCAATACGACCTGTTCGCAACGCCGGCATGGTTTGACGATGCCGTGGAACTCGTCCGGGAAAAAATCGAACTGGAATTGAAGAAGGTCTTGCTTGAAGAAACCACGAAACTGCTGGAGCAGGAACTCAGGGTCGTAACCCAAAGAGTCAACCTCTTCGAAAAGGTAATGATCCCGGAAACCAAGGAAAACATCAGGGTCATCAATATCTACCTCGGAGACCAGCAGACAAATTCCGTCGGAAGATCAAAGATCGCAAAGCGCAAGTGCGCCGCAAGAGACGCAAGCATCGCCTAGGTTCGATTCCTGCATACCATACTCCGAACGCCTAAACAAAATCGGGTCCAGCCATGATTGAAGTAATGAAAAAAGTCACAGTGGTCTGCCTTGAGAGCGACAGGGCGAAGACTGTCGAAGCACTTCAGGCCCAGGGACTGGTGCACGTCACCAATGTCGTCCAACCGGCCTCGAAAAACCTCGACGACCTGCTAAAGCAACAGGAAACACTGAGAAAAATGCTCAAGGAAGTCGACGACAGGCTTCCGGAAAACGCAGAACAGCTAAAAGAAACCGGGAAAATCGATCCTGAATTCAGCCTCAATGACGCCGAAAAGCTCCTCCACACGATCAGATCGCTGGAAGACGAGAACACAACCATCGCAAAAAACCTCGAACTCCTGGAACCATGGGGATCCTTTGACTTCAATGACATCCAAAAGCTCAAGGAGCGAGGAATCCATATCGCGCTTTGCATCACGGGAGTCGGCAACGCAAAGCTGAAGCAACTCCCCGAAAACGCCATCGTCAAGGAGATTTCCCGAGACAAGGGAATCATCGCATTTGCAATCTTCTCGACAGAACCGCTGGACGACCTCCAGCTACCAAGGGCGACCATGCCGGAAATCACAAACCAAGCCGAACTGAAGCGGAAATTCAAGCAAAACAAGGCGCAACTAGACCAGTGCAACGCCGATTTCATCTCGCTGGCGGAAAACGCCAAACCTGCATGGATCAAGTACAAGACAACGCTAGAAGACGACATCCTGCTGGAACGGGCCAAGGCCGGAATGGGCAACGGGGGCAAGCTCGCGTACCTGATTGGATACGTCCCCGTGCCGAAGCTCGACGCCGTCAGGAACGAGGCCTACAGGCAAGGCTGGGCAATCCGGTACGAGGACATCGAAGAGAACGACCATGAGGTCCCAACGCTCCTTAACATCCCCAAACGCTTCAAGATGGCCCAGCACATCTTCGACTTCATCGGAATCCTGCCGGGATATTTCGAAACGGACGTGTCGATCGCCATGCTGATTTTCCTCGCGATTTTCTGCGGCATGCTCGTCGGCGACGCGGGGTACGGCGCGCTTTTGACCATCGCCTCGCTGGTCGCGCTCAAAAAGGCCAAAACGGAAAAGTCACGTGAGATATCGCAGCTGTTTCTGTTGATTTCCTTGTGCATCCTTGGCTATGGATGGCTGTCGGGAAACTGGTTCGGCCTGCCCAACCAATATCTCCCAAAGATACTCAAGGGAATCCCATGGCTCTACGACGACGTCAACCAGGTCAACGTCAAGCTGCTCTGCTTCTTCATCGGAGCATTCCATACTTCGCTGGCGCGCGCGTGGAACGCCTACAACAACCAGCAGTCAAAGCGCAAGGCGGCAGGGCACATCGGATGGGGACTGTTCCTCTGGGGCAACTTCTTCCTTGCCAAATTGCTCATTTGCGATGGAAAGGACTTCGGCGACCTCCCGCTCGAAGGCATCTCGCTCTATTCGGTCGGATTCATCCTCATCGTGACTTGCGGCATTGACTGGAAGAACATGGAGGATCTTATCTACACGCCATTCTCATTTGTCAACAGCTTCGTCGATGTCCTTTCCTACATCAGGCTGTACGCCGTCGGACTCTCAGGCGTCTACATTGCCCAGGCCTTCAACAACCTGGCGAAGGGCATCTACCAGGGCAACCCCCTCCTGATTCCCGTTGTCGTCCTGGTCCTTTTGGCAGGTCACGTACTCAATATCACGATGGCGACATTGAGTATCCTCGTGCACGCCATACGGCTCAACACCCTTGAATTTTCAGGTCATATCGATGTCAACTGGGGCGGCAGGCCATACAAGCCGCTCAGGAAAACACAACTGAACTAATTTCTTAGACAAAACGGATTTTTCGCCAACTAGATAACCCAATCACAAGAACCAGGAGAACACACACTATGAACGAAGCCACACAAATCGCACTTGCCAACATCGGCGCCTACAGCGCAATGGTCATTGCTTCCCTAGGCTCCGCATACGGATGCGGAGTCGCCGCCGCATCCGCAATCGGGGGCTGGAAGAAGTGCTATGTCCAAGGCAAGCCAGCCCCATTCCAGCTGTCGATTTTGACAGGCGCTCCGATGACCCAGACGATTTACGGAATGATTCTGATGTTGCTGATTTCGGGCAAGATCAATGCGGCGACCGCCGTTGCATGGCCTGTCCTCCTGGCAATGGGCGTAATCGGCGGCTTTGCCATTGCCTTGTCTGCCGTCTATCAGGGCCGCGCCGCCGCTGGCGCCTGCGATGCCCTTTCCGAAACCGGCCAGGGTTTTGTCAACTACCTGATCGCCATGGGCATCATTGAGACCATCGCCATTTTCGCAATGGTTTTTACCATCATGCTTTTGGGTGCAGTCATCCCAGCCGAGGCAGCCGCCGCAACGGCAGCCCTTTAAAAAACTCAATTCCACTACCCTTAGGAAGGCACTACCATGCAGGACATCAAACTCGGTACACTTGTCAACGCCAACGACAAATCCCAAAACTACCTCAGGCAAATCATTCCCTACGGCTTCGAGAGCTTCGCCTTTTCCTTTGGCGGCGGTTTCGGCTACAAGGAACCAGCTGAATTCGCTGACCTGGTGATGCCGATCCTCAAGGAAAACAACGTGGTCGCATCGGCAATCTGCCTCTATGCAAAGGAAACCCTCGACGATTCGCCAGAAGGTGAAAAGGCGCGCGAAAACTGGAAGAAGCTGATTGACGCGGCCAATCTCTTCGAGACAAACGTCGTCTGCGGTTTCACCGGACGCCTGGACAAGTCAATCCCGGACAACATCGAGAGATTCAAGGAAGTCTGGGCCCCACTGACCGAATACGCCGCGGCAAAAGGCGTCAAAATCGGTTTCGAAAACTGCAACATGGGCGGAGATTGGAAGCGCGGTTCTTTCAATATCGCCATCAATCCAGCGGCCTGGGAACTGATGTTCAACGCAATCCCGTTGGACAACATCGGACTCGAATGGGAACCTTGCCACCAGATGGTGCAGCTGATCGACCCAATGCCGCAACTCAGGGAATGGACGAAACGCTTCTTCCACATCCACGGCAAGGATGCAACGATCCATCGGGACACGCTCGCCAAGCATGGAATCTATGGAACAAAGCAATTCGCTTTCCACAGGACCCCAGGATTCGGCGAATGCAATTGGACCGAAATCATCTCCGAACTCAGAAGGCACGGATTCAAGGGATCGATCGACATCGAAGGATGGCACGATCCCGTCTATCGTGGCGAATTGGAAATGACCGGACAGGTCAACGGACTCAACTACCTCAAGCGCTGCAGAGGCGACTTCTATCCCAATCCTGCATAAGCATGGCTTATAGCTCGAATCGAAGACCACGACGCCGCCTTTCCCATACCGGGCAAAGGCGGCGGCGTTGTTTCTGAATCAAAATTGACTGTCAGGCCTTGTTTCGTCCCTCAATGTATTTCTCGAGGATTTTCGCTGCCAGGACGACTATTCCGGTGCATGGACGCTCCTTGTAGTACGCCTCCGTTCTCGCTTCCGAGACGGGACCGTCGGATTGCTGTGGCTCTAGTTCCAGCAAATCCCTGCAGATCAAGGATCCGGCTTCCGCCTTGAATGTCCCGAGAAGTTTTTGCACAAGATCGTAATGTGCGTCTTTCGCTGCCTTGTCGGACACCTTGTCGTTGCCGTCAAGGAGTCCAACCACAATAACGATTCCGCTTGCGGCTCCGCAAACCTCCCTCAGCCTCGCGACTCCCGCGCCGAACCCTGATGCCAGGCGAAGCATGGTCGATTGATCCATTCCACACTCTTCCGCAAAAGCGCCCGCAACTGACTGGCAGCAGTTGGCGCCGGACAAAAACAATTCGCGGGCAATATCTGACTTTTCCATTTCAAGGCTCCAAAAATCAGGGAATCAACTCAAGTTTCTTGACGGTAAATGTGCCTTTGCCTTGGTTTTCGGCGGCGCTTCCATGGCAACCGATTGAAATGCTGCTGAGCTTTTCAAGCTTCAGGTCCTGGTCATCACCGGGTTTCTTTGCCCACCCGGCGATTTTGAAATCGGTGAACTTGATGTCCACCGTGGTAAAATCGTCACTGTTTTTTGGTGGTGGGGCATAGTACGACCCGCCGCCTTCGTAAAGCTGCACCAGCAATCCGGGAATCGGCTTCGGAATCGAGGCCTTGTAGGTCAGGCGAAGACCGGAATAGGAGGCGAAATCCAAGTCGGGAAGCCTGAAGCTTGGAACGAAGTACATGTGGCGATTCAGAGGAAACTCGAAGGAATAATGAAGCGCATGCTGTCCGTCTATGACGACATCTTCCACGCTTACCTTGGCGGCGGGATCCGCGCCTTTCCCAATTGATTTCGCCTTGGGCAGGGGAATGATCTCGGGCCTCGTCGGAACATACCTCTGGCTTGTCAACATCAACTGGCTCAGCGTCACCTCGCCTTCTCCTGCTCCATCAACGGTCACGCCTACGCGAACCTCACGAATCTTGTCCCAATCCAATTGACCATTGTCGTCCTTGGAAAACGCAGCCTGGGACAACGAAGCCAAATTCAGCCTGAACAGGCCACCATAGCGATAGTCCAGCGCCGAACCAAGACGATACCAGCAAGCACCTGAATCCTCGAAGAACATCACGCAGGGGCGAACGACCTGATCCGAGCCAAATGTCGCGGCAATGTTCCCTTCAAGCGCAAGATAGCTGGACAAGCCTTCGGGAAAAACAATGCGGACTGAAATCAATCGACGCTCCTGCCCTATCTTCTTGAACGATATCTTCAAGGAATCGCGGCGACGCGACAGCTTCCCTTCGAAACCGCCACTTTGAACCAATTCGACTTCAGACTTCCGCCCATCAGCAATCAGTGGCTTTATGGCCTCCTGGCAATGTGCCACGAGGCAGGAAATCAACGCAATTGCATACCAAACGCAGTGTCTCATCGCCTTGCTCCTTATCTTTATAATGATCATTCGTTGGAGAACATTCGTGTAATCTTCGTCATTTGTCGCCATTCATAGGACTTGCTTGTACCTATCAGTTCCGCCTGGAAAGCCCAGGTCAGCGGCCGAAGCACCATCGACAAGACGTCAACATCCTTCAAAGGGACCCCATTGACAAGAAAGTTAAGCTTATCGGTCTCCCAACTATACTCCCCATTTCCCGACAACGCCAGGATAGTTCCGTTGGTATAGAGATTGGGCACAGTCAACCGATCGCCGTGAAACTCCACGTCCGCGTCAACTTCGCTGATCACTCCAAGCTTTCCGGCACCACCGGTCAACCATCCAAATGTCGCATTGTCCAGCAACTTGACCAAGCCTGACAGCAATGGAACGCTCCACAAATCCGCCTTGCGCAAGGCAATATGCGCGTCACCTTCCAGGTTCAACGGACGCCCGGCCCAGCCCAACAAGAACTTCGCGTGGCAAGAACCGCTCAGGATGCCCTGCATTGCCGGCGACGTGGTTCCGTTTGCCTTGGGCGCCTTCGCCTTCACAGCATCCTGTTCCTTCGCCCGCAATTCCCCGACCCGCTGCAAAGGCACCCCATCCATAAGCGCCAGGACTTCGCCGCTCTTCACATCCAATTCGTATTTGCCGGAGGAACGCAATGATCCACCAAGAAGACTTGATTTCTTTACATCCCAACTGATTACGTTCGAAGCGTAGTTCCAATTGGTTTCAACATCGGTCAGCTTCAATTGATTCCACGCGATTTCAGGCGTCTTCAGAGTCCCCTTGACCGTCAACCTCGGATCGCCGCTCAAGAAAGACTCCCCGGTCATGGTCAAGCGCGTTGGCTTCCCAAACGATATGCCTGGAATCATGTCTGCAAACGACTCGTCGACGGCGCACAGCAATGCCTTCGGATCAAGGTTGCCTTCGGTTCCGTCAAGGTTGAAGTTGCATCTCGGAACCCCACCCAGCGAGAAGACAAGATCTCCAACGACATCCCCACTCCCAGTACTCAAGGTGATGGGTTCGACCCTGACCGACGTGGGCAAATCCAACGTCACAACAACCTTCAAGCTTTCTCCGGTAAATCCGCGGAACGTCACATCCTCGGCTTCCAAATGTCCCGTCAACGTCAAATTCCACGGCGGACCGTCGCGATACACCATAGACGGCATCCGCAACACGGGACGCTTCCCCCATTGGATGGAAGACCAGATCTGGCGATAGATGTCCTGCGCCTCTGCGTTCATGACAAACGGAGTCGCAATTGCGGGATTGCCGGTCAAAACAAGATTGGTGATCGACATTTCCAACGGATCGTACTGGACTCGAATATCCAGGCTGGCGACATCGCCATCAACCGTTTCGCCCTTGATGTTCGTCACCTTGACCGCCTGCCCATCGACACTGTAGTCGCAGCTGGCTTTCTTTGCCTGGAACGTGCCAAAATGCGTATCACGTGCTTCAACATGGCCAACCAGGCTCCATGAATCCTTGCCAAGGCTCATCTCAGGCAACTTCAAGGTGAAATCGACAGGTGACTTGTTCGTGCCCAACGGCACGAAAATGTAGGACAGATCCAGTTCCAGGTCGCGGCAATATGTCTGGTAGAACCAATCAGGATGGCATGAACCCTTGCAATCAATCCCAAGAATCTGATTTTCAGGACGCCAAACAACCTTCCCCGTACATGACAATGCCGTGCCCCAAGGCGAATCAGGCTTCGCTTGACCAGGAAATTCAGCTGCATAAGAAATCTCATACTCGCCCTTCGATACGCTGGACGCCAAATCGCAAGACAAGGACAACTCAACAGGCTCGTCCTGACCACGCAACGTCAAAGACAAAGGCTTGATCTCGACAAGACCAGATGAATAGGAAAACGACATCGACAGGCGACGGCAGTCGTGAGACAACAACGATATCCCAGACAATTCAAAGCTGCCAGATGACTTCAGCAAACGCCAGTCCAGGGGAGATGGAGACAACGAAAACGAGAATTCGCTTGTTTTCCCATGGCCTTCCAAAATCTCCGTCGGCAATCGCACTCCGTACTCGCCCAAACGCGAAATGAAGTCCGCCCGCCCCTGGACCTCACCGCTGAGCATCTTCGTTTTGGTGTTGAATGTCAACTCGCCGCCAATATGCTCGCGAGCATTGTCAGACAAGATCAGCGAAAACTCGGGCACATGCAATACTCCATTGGCAAACGTGGCGGAAAAGTGACCCGATGAGGCGACTATGCCCTTCCAGGACATCTTCGACGCCAACTCGCAGCTCAAGCTGGGATTCAGCTTGTCCAGATCCAATTCCGTCCTAGGCAAAGACCCCTTGAACGACAAGGTCGGAAGCACCACAGATGACAGCTCGTCACCGAGGGATACGCCACCGAGCTGCATCAATGTCTCCGGTGTCAAAACCCCTTCCAGCTCTGCCTCGACTTCACGACTCTGCGGATACAGGCTCCCATTCCCGCGTATCATCTCGGACCGGCTGAGAACAATGTCAAGACGCTCCAAGCTAATCCCTTCCCAACTTCCCGAAAAGCGACCACGCATCTTCGATATCACAACATCGTTCCAAAGCCAATCCGAAAACGTAAAGCCGCCGCGGACAGATATCCGCTTCCAATCGAGACAATCGCCGTCGGAACGCAGAAAAAT
>JAGVUR010000094.1 GCA_019136135.1 Verrucomicrobiota bacterium | reverse complement strand
ATCTGCATTGCGCAAAAAATCAAGAATATCTCCCCAGTATTTTCCTGAATAAACTTGATTTCTGGTATAATCTTCTAAAAGGCTTGGTTTTTCACCAGCAATCACATGTAGTTTATTGATAAAAAAGTCCAATATTTTTTCTGCTTCCGGCACTGCAAATTGAGCGCATACAGAAAGAAAAAGTGCATTTTTCCGGGTTCTTTTTTCCAAGCCTTGAGCATTCTTCCAAAGCTTTTCGACCTGGATAATATCATCAACTCCATTAAGTGCTCGCACAAAGACTGCCTTGTCTTGTTCATAAAGCCATTCGCGAACAATCTTTTGACTGGTTGCATGAAAGCCGTAACGGTATTTCTTTTGATCAGCAATAAATTCTATTTCAAATTTAGAGGGTTCATCCTTGCTCCATTGATTTAGCAGAAATGGAACAACCGGAATTTTTTCCGAGGATACAGAATCTTTTGAAGAAGAAATGGTAATATGACTGAAAAAGTGGAGGGCACGGATCAAGTTTGATTTTCCACTTGCATTTGCCCCATAGACGACAGCGCTTTTCAAAAGTGTTTCATTGCAAACTTCAAAAGTGTTTTCTTCCAAACGCTCTTTGCAGGTCTTTACCGCCGTCATATCCAAGGTCTGTTTTTCCGCAAAGGATAGAAAATTTCCAACAGAAAAGCGTATCAGCATAGTGCGACCTCCGTATTTGCGATAATTTCGTATTTTTTATGATATAATATATAATATGGAAGAAAATTTCAATATGTTTTGTGGGTTTTTCACGAAATTTTGGTTTTAGGGAGTGCGAACACACTTTTTTTGCTACGAAGGGGTGTTGTTTTCCGGGTATCTTTTCGGCATCTTGGCGGTTTCCATTAAAAAATTCACATGTTAAGTTGCAAAAGTTGGAAAGCAGTGTAAATTTAATGTGTTTTCAAGGCTAATGCATTGAGACATTACTGAAACTGGAGTTGTAGCGCAATTGGTTAGAGCATCGCCCTGTCACGGCGAAGGTTGCGGGTTCGAGCCCCGTCAACTCCGCCAGTTTTAGAGAGATCAGAATCAAATCGGAGTTGTAGCGCAATTGGTTAGAGCATCGCCCTGTCACGGCGAAGGCTGCGGGTTCGAGCCCCGTCAACTCCGCCAATTAAGAAGCCCGAACGCAGTGAGCTGTGTTCGGGCTTTTCATATGCTTGGATTGTTCGCCTTGGCGTCAGTAGTCTTTGGCGGAAGGCTCCGGTACTGCTGCCAGAAGCTTCTTGACGATATCGTCCGTGGTGATGCCTTCCGAGTCGGCCGTGAAGTTGGTGAAGAGCCGATGCCTGAGGACCGGGAGCGCCAGCGCCTTGACGTCGGCGCAGCTGACATTGACGCGTCCTTGGAGCACAGCCCTTGCCTTTGCGCCTAGGATGAGGCATTGTGCGGCTCTGGGACCTGCTCCGCAGTGGATGTGCAGCTTGATGAAGTCGGGTGACTCTTCGGACTTGGGTCGCGTCATTCTGACGAGCCTGGTGGCGTATTTGACCACATGCGGCGAGACGGGGAGGTCTCTGACGATGCCCTGGATCCGGACCAGGTCTTCCGCGGTAAGGACGGTGTTCAGATCCACTTCTTGCCGTGTCGTTGTCGCCATGACGATCTGCTCTTCTTCGTCCGCCTCGGGGTAGTCGACCAGGATATTGAACATGAATCGGTCCAGCTGCGCTTCTGGGAGCGGGTATGTCCCTTCCTGTTCGAGCGGGTTTTGGGTTGCGAGCACGAAGAAGGGCGGTGGAAGCTTGAAGAGTTGGTTCGATGCGGTGACTTGCTTTTCCTGCATCGCCTCCAGCAGCGCGGCCTGTGTCTTCGGCGGGGTTCTGTTGATTTCGTCCGCCAGGAGCATATTGGTGAAGACGGGGCCCTTGATGAACCGGAAGGAACGTTTCCCCTGGTCGTCCACGTCCAGGATATCGGTGCCAATGATGTCCGAAGGCATCAGGTCAGGTGTGAACTGGACTCGTTTGAACTGGAGCTTGAGGATTTGAGCCAGGGTTGAGACCATCAGGGTCTTTGCCAGGCCCGGCAAGCCGATCATCAGGCAGTGGCCGCCAGCGGCAATCGCGATCAGCAACTCGCCGGCAACTTGCTTCTGGCCGACGATGACCCGTCCGAATTCGCTGATGATGTTGCCGGTCAGCTTGCCGATGTTCTTGACGTCTTCCGGGTCGATTCCCCCTTGCTTCGGGCTTGCCTTGCCCTTGGGGAACGCTGCTTCTTGCTGCGAGGCTATTTCTGGACCCGGCTCGAAATGCACATGGATTGAGCCGAAGAGGATGTCGCAGGGACCTTTGAGCAAGCAGCCCGTCACTTTCTGCTCGTTGACGAAGACCCCGTTCTGGCTTCCCAGATCCTCCAGTTTCCAGGCTCCTGGAACGAGGGTCAGCGTGGCGTGTTGCCGCGAAATGCTTTCGTGGTTGAGGATGATGTCACATCCTTCGACGCGCCCCACCGTGATCTTGCCTGCCTCGATTTCGTATTGCTGCCCTGCGCCCGGTCCGTCGGTGATCGTTAGAATTGCCATATGGTCTTGTGGTCTTGAGTTGGAGTTGGAAGTTTAGATTTGGATCGACTGTCCTGCTTTGATGGACATGAGGTTTCCGTTTGCCGTGAACCAGATTTCCGTTGCGGTCGGGTTGTAGATCAGGGATCCGTCAACGGAGATTTCCAGTTGATACATGGCTGCCAGGTACCTGCAGATTTCGATATTGGTCGCATACCAGATTTCCGGTTTCCCTGAGATTTGCTTGCAGAAGGACTCCATGTCTCCCCAGTTGTCGTTCCTTGGGAATTCGTATGCGTGTCCCCAGACGAAGAAGATTGAGAGTCCGTAGCGGCACTCGAGGAATTGGGGCAGGAGTTCCAGCATGTTCCTGTGGTGGCAGGTGGGGTGCCATGCCAGGAAGTCATTGGGCAAGTGGAATTTTCCTGTTGCCAGTGTTGTCCGGCAGCATTTGATTCCTGCGCCCTTGAGAATGGCGATGACGCTGTCGCTGTAGGTTCCCATTGGGTATGACATTCCGACGATTGGGTATCCCGCCAGGCTTTCCAGCTTTTGCCTGTCCAGCCATACCTCGCGCATCGCCTCCATTGCCGGGACTCGCTCCAGGAAAGGATGCGTTGACGAGTGGCAGGAGATTTCATGTCCTTTGTAGATGTCCTTGACTTGGTCGGAAGCGATGCGTCCTGGCTTGTCAAAGTTAGAGGAATTGAGATGGAAGGAGCCCTTGATACCGTATTCGTTGAAAATCTCGATGAGCCTGATGTCTTCCTGGACACCATCGTCATAGCTCATAGTGAGAGCCTTGATTTTTCCTTCCGGATAGGTGATTCTGATGGTCATTTCAAGTGGTGGGTTTTGTTATGGGTTTGGTCTTTTCCACGATGTCAGGGTTCTCGCGGCTTCGGCTGGAGTCTTTGACTGGACGAGTTTGAGAAGCTTGCCTTTTGCAAGGACGAAATCGACGAGATGCGAGAGCAGGTTCAAGTAGGAGTTGGGAGCCGCCGCCGCAGGAATCGCAAAGAGGAAAAATACCCGGCAAGGGGTTTCGGATTGCGGATCGAAGACAATCCCGGGTTCGTGGGCAATGGCAACCGCCAAACCCAGGCGCTTCGCCGCCTTGGATACTGCGTGAGGGAAGGCTACCTCGCCATTTTGGGTGGAGGCGGCGCTTTCGCGTTCCTCGACATCATTGATGAACTGCTCCAAATCGTCCACAATCTCGTCGTCCACAAGTGGCTGTGCGATGGTCTCCAGCAGTTTTCTTCTGTCTTGCTCTTTGATTCCTAGGATGACGTGCTCTTTTGGCAGGAGCGGTTTAATGTCCATAGGTGCCTCGTGAACGTGGTGGTGTCTCGTTGCTATTTTGGAATCGGGATCCACTCGCCTAGACAAGGAGGAGGAATTTCCCGCAATGTGGGCAAATCAGGTTGGCTTCATCTCGTTTCATTCTGTTTTGGTCGCCCAGGGATATCGCCATCCTGCATCCCAGGCAAAATCCGTTGACGAGATTTACGACGGCCTGCCCGTTTTTCCTGATCCTGTCATATCGCGCCAGATATTCCTCGGGAACCTGGGACCTGAGTGTTTCGATGGTTTCCTGGAGTGTCGCGTACTGTGGAGGCAAGTTGTCGCGATGCACTATTCGTGTTTCCTCCAGAATTATCTCCAAACTCTGGATGCGATACATGATCTTGACTGCTTCCTGCATTGCTTCACCAATTCGTCGATTTTCTGTGTATGTATTCCTTGTATAAAACAATAAGATGAATTTTGACAAAATCAAGGCAGTGAAGGCGAAAAACTCTAGCAAAAGTCATCAATGGCAAAATCAAAGCTTGATTCCGGCTTGAGTCAAGTACGGGCACCCGGGGTGCTCGTACTTGCGTTGCGCATGGTGGAAATGTCAACGTATGATATTAGGTTTTTTGGTGTAGGCGCAAGAGCATATGTAATCGCAATCCTTTTTTGATTTGTTTTCCGACGAGCTTACATTACGATAAATCGAGTTGATTTTTCAGGTATGAAATATTTTTCTTTGGAGGTAGTCACTATGCCAAAAGCCATCACCTGCCTGCTTGTTTGTTCACTCGCCGCATTAGCACAAAACAAGCTCAATGTCGACGGAAACGAAATGGGGGAAAGCTGGTTTTTCAGCAGCCCCGACAAGGTCACCTGCGTGGACGGATCGATGGTCATCGACGGCATGCAAGGACCGGTTCGCGCCATCTCGGCTGAGGCGGAATATGCGGACTTCGAATTGGAGGCGGAGTTCAATGCCGCGAAAGCAAACGGCGTGATGGCAATCGGTTTCATGTTTGCCTCGACTGACAATGAGCGGTTCATCTCCGTGCATTACGACTGGCGGTCCGCCATCCTCTTCCAGGATATCGAAGGCGAATACCTGGAGATCAAACGAGGTCCCAAGCCACAGGCTCCAGACACTTGGCACACAGCGAAAATCGCACGGAAAGGCGATCAGCTGACCGTCTGGTTCAACGGAAAGGAACTCTTCACAGCACCCGTCCCAACCACTGTGGGACGAGTCGGATTCTATGCGAGCCAAACAGTCGGACAACTCAAGAACATGAAGGTCAGGGGAACGGTCGCCAAGCCCGAAAAGCCATGGAAGGACACCTCCAAGGAAAAGATCGCCGGCGCCAACATCATCCAGAACAGGGCGCAAATCATCTGGACGAAGACGATCTGCAAGCAAGAAGGACGCTACATCGGATGGCCAAGCGTCTGCACCAGGAAAAACGGGCAAATCCTTGCGGTCTTCTCAGGCGATCGAGAAGAACATGTCTGCCCTTGGGGCAAAGTCCAAATGATCCGTTCCAATGACCATGGCGAATCCTGGACTGAACCGGAAACCATCGTCAACGGAATCAATGACGACCGGGATGCGGGAATCATGGAACTCGAAAACGGCGATCTGGTCGTAACCTGGTTCTCGTCAATCGCCTATGCAGGTGCGACGCCGTCCACAGGAAAGGTCTCCGCAAAGCCAGGAACGAAGCCTTTCCATTACCAAAATCATTTCCTAAAGCTTCCAGCCGACCTGGTCAAAAGCCAATTGGGATACTTTACGATGAGATCGACCGATGGTGGCAAAACCTGGGAAAAACCTGTGAGGACGGAAGGTTCCGCAAACCACGGCGGCATCCAGCTCAAGGATGGACGGCTGATGATGGTGGGGAGAAGCTCGACAGGCGCCGATCGCTTCCTGCCCAATGATCCCGAACGCAAGAACGCACGCCGGGAGCTGGTCGTCGAAGTCTCCGAAGACAATGGGAAAAGCTGGAAGACCGTCGCCACGATCTCGCGTCCGCCCAACGAAAATGTCGGGCAGTACCACGAGCCATTCCTGGTTGAGGCCGACGATGGCAGGCTTGTCGCCTTGTTCCGATTCCACGACCATGATGCCTCAGGCAAGCGCGTGCCTGAGATCAAGCGTACCCATACCCTTAGGCAAACGGAAAGCGCCGATGGCGGCAAGACCTGGTCTGTCCTCGCACCTACTGAAATGGCAGGATATCCCCCGCATCTCCTGAAGCTTCCGGACGGCAAGATCGTCGTGGTCTATGGTCGTCGATTCGGACGATATGGAGAGTACGCCTGCATCAGCGATGACCATGGCAAGACCTGGGACGTGGCTAACGAGATCAAGATTGCAGGGCACTTCAACGGCGACCTGGGATATCCCGCTTCCACATTGCTTCCGGACGGCTCGGTCCTGACGGTTTACTACCAGGCCGAGCGAGTGGGCGAGCCGCCTTGCCTCAGGGCGACCAAGTGGAAAGTCCTCAAGTAGTACAAGCTCGTACACAAGCCTGGCGGTTTTCCACCTTTTGTTTCGTGCATTCCGATTGGCTTCGATGTATTGTTCGATGTTCCACGCAGGGCGATGGAATAATCCATATCATTCAGGGAGATTTGTCATGCGCAAGCTAGCGGTTTTGATGGCATGTGCCATTGTGTCTTTGTTCGGCCAAGAATGGGTTTTCAATAATGGACCCGAATTTCCCGGTGCGTCTGGGAAGTTGGAGATAACAGAGAATTCCTTGCGTTTGCGTGGCTCGTTTCCTGACAAGAAAGGGAACTACGTGGCGGCGTTCCAGTGGTTCAAGACTCCCAGGAACCTGGGCGAAGTCCGTTTCAATGTCAAGTCAAAGGCTCGAAGATTTGCCGTTCGATTCATTGGCGCCGATGGACAATACCACCAGCATTTCATGGAGTTGACGGGGAATGGGGACATCGAACAGCCTTTCAGAATCATCCCCTCGGGCTCGATGGCGCACAAATGGGGTGGCGAAAACGATGGCATGCTCAGGTTTCCCCTCAAGGGATTCGCATTCGTGCAACATCGGGCAGACTATGCAGACGCCGTCAATACCGAGATTACGTTCAGCAAAATCGAGTTTGAGTACGTGGATTTGAATCAGGAAGGTGGATTGTTCGTGTCGGATCGCCAGGAGAATTCGGCATTGCTGGGCTGGGCGTTGAATTTGGGTCGTGAGTTTCCGGGCGCCCAAGGCAACTATCTCTGGAACCGCGAAGAAAGTGCCATTCAGCTGAATGTTGACATGAGCAAGGGAGGAGGGTACGTGGCGTCTTGCCTGAACCTGGCGCCGCAAGCCAACCTGGCATTCGTCGAATACAAGGTCAAAACAGATGCGACGGGGATGGATGTGCGATTTGCCGATTCGACCAACCAAACCCATCAACACTACTTGAAACTAACGGGGAATCCAGAGCAGTGGCAAACCTTGAAAATTCCAGTCAAAGACAGCCCGAACCATCATTGGGGAGGACCCAACGACGGTGTCCTCAGGCTTCCAATACGCATGATAACATTTTCCGTCCACGGACGGGATTTTAAAACGCGAAAAGGAAGCTATCTGCTGAAAGACGTGAAACTCCATACCTACGAGCCAATGCTGGTTACCCATGCCAAATGGAAAATCCAAGATCCGACGACCCTGTTCCGCCGCCCCGATGACAAGCGTCCCCTGCAGGTTGTTTTGGCGAATCCGCAGGACGCAGTCGGCAAGACCGAGTATTATCTTCTGGACTACGATGGCGGCATCGTAGGCGAGGGCATGGGAGAATTGGACATGAAGCAAGGGACATTGACCTGTCCTGCTCCGACGAGCCTCGGCTTCCATGAAATCGCCTATCTGAAGTTGGGCATCCGTGTAGGATTGTCCATTGACGTCCCCGCGCCAGCGAAATCTGACGAGTACTTTGCGGTTGACACGTCGTTTTCCTGGGGTGGCGATCCTAGCGACGAGCCTTTGATGCGTGCGTATCTTAGGATCATGAAGGACAATGGGATTTTGTGGAATCGAGACAGGATTTCATGGGGCGGAATGCATCCTAGGGAAGGCGAACCCTTTAGGCATCTGGCGCGTTTCGAGTTGTATCGCAGGCTGGCGGCGGCGGAGGGGATCAAGACGTTGGATACGTTCCACGATACCCCGAGCTGGCTCAAGGATCCCAATGACGCCAACAACAACAGGTATCCCTATGACTTGCTGAAGGCCGGAACCGCATGGTCGGCAATCCTGAAGCGTTGGCCGATGGTGGATGCGCTGGAGGTTTGGAATGAACCCGACATCGCTTTCGCCAACTACTTTCCGTCCGAATATATCGGCGCCTTTACGAAGGCGGTGTCTCGCCAGGCTCAGCTTGACGGGCGCAAGGCGCTGCTGGTTGGCGGCGTGTATGCATCGATCCGTCCCGACACGACCTTCTATCCCCAGCAAATCGCCAATGGGATGCTCGATGCCTGCGATGTCATTTCATACCATACGTATTCGACCGTGCCGGCCTTGGAGGCGATGGTTGACAAGTCCCGTCGCCACGAGCTCGCCTCGGGGTCGCCCAAGGCTGGAATCCCCCATTGGATTACGGAATGCGGGATGCCTTGGAGACGTGGAACGCCGAGGGCATTGGCGTCCAACGACCTTCATTCTGCCTCGGAAATCGTGGCGAAGGCAGTTGAATTCAGGGCATTGGGCATCGAGCGCTACTTTGCCTTCGAGTACAAGTACTATGACGAGCACCAGAACAATTTCGGCATGATGGATCGATACCATACTCCGATGCGTTCGATGAATGCGTACGCCCATTTGGCGCGGGTACTGTCGCATGCCGAGTACGTCGGAGACCTGAAAGACGTAAAGAATGCAATCCGTACGAGGACATTCATGAAGGACGGGCAAGTGATCGCCTTCGTTTATGGAGGGCGCGGCGGCAAGATGCCCGACGCATTCCTGCTTCCGGAAGGCCTCAACCCTATCAAGGCAACGGGATTGGATGGCAGGACTTTCGAGGTCAACGGCAACGCAATCCCGGCACGGGATGGCTGCGCATACGTGTTCCTCCAGCCAGACGCCGGTAAGTTCATTGATAAGGACACGGTCGCAATGCGAAACTATCGGCTTGCCAAGGAATACATGACGCTTCAACGGCAAGTGGGCGACCTGGTGCTTCAACCGGATTTCGAGATGAATCAAGTCGAATATGGCACCTATGGGTACGATGTCCCTCTGGATGCCCAATGGAAACTCAAGGTTTTGGTCAATAACTTTTCGAATGACTCCCTGGAGTTCGAGCCTGTTTGGACTTTGCCGAAGGGATTCGTCTTCAAGCAGGATCCATTGGCCGATTCCAGGGTTCCGGCACGTGGCAAGCTGGCCTTGACAGGCACCTTGACCTTCAATGGCGACGTCAAGCTTGATGCCTTCCAGTTCGTCACCTTGAAGGACAAGCACGACCGGGCATTGCCAATGACCATGGCGGTCAGGCCTTGGAGATTGGATACCGCCAAGATTGGAGGCGACTGGATTGATTTCAGCAACCCGGAGCAGTGGCAAGTCTGGGAACTCGGCTCGATGGAACCGAATATCAAAGCCAAATTCCGAACCTCAGTCAAAAATGGACAGCTGATCGTGAATGTGCTGGTCGATGATCCCGAGCACGTCAACAACGAATCGCCACTGGACGCATGGAGAGGCGACTCAATCCAATTCGTGATCCAAAAACGAGATGGCGACGGCAAGCGAATCGGAAAAGACCACAAGGAACGAACTGCCAGGAACTGGCAGGAATTCACAGTCGCTAAAGCGCGAGACGAAGAAATCGTCTATCGACATATCGGAGACCCAAAGGGAATCCTCAAGAAGTCAAAACTAAAGTTCCAGCGCATTGACAATCGCCAATCTCTTTACGAGGTCACCTTGGATCCCGCTGAAACTGGCTTCGATTTCAGTAAGACTGGCGTTTTCGGCTTCTCGTTGGTGGTCAATTCCAATTCGGGCAAGGGACGTGATGGCTATCTCTTCTGGGGCAAGGGCATCGCCGACCAGAAGAACAGCGCCAGATTTAATCTGATCAGGTGCGAATAGGAAAAACCAAGCAAAAAATCATCGATTTCGTACTCGAAATGCATGTGACATGCCTCTTGAGTACCAAACCTCGAAAAATGAATTTTCCGTGTTGGCTTTACGAAGGTTTTGTTGCGCAATGTAAGCCCTGAAGGGGCGCCACATACCAGCCCAGGGCAAGTACGCCGAAGGCGTGCGACGCCCTGGGTTAAGGGAAAGGCAATTGTGAGCCCTGAAGGGGCGAGACATAGGGAGACCGGCATGGTGCAATCCCTTTCCAATTCCGCCGAAAAACCACCTCGAAACCACGCCAAAAATTCACCGGTTTCGTACTCAAACGGCATGTGTCATGCCTTTCCGTGGCGAGTTTGGCGAAAATGGTTTTTGACGGGAATGGTGGGCGAAAGATTTTTCGCCCCTACCTGGTCTTTCTGCCCTGAAACCGCCCTGGAACCAATCCAAAAAAACATCGGTTTCGTACTCAAATTGCATGTGACATGCCTCCTAAGCACGAATTTTGCCGAGACTGATATCATGTCTTTGACTTCGCAGTTCTTGCGGTTATTTTAATCTTTACAGGAGTCATTCAAGAATTACGATTTAGAAGGTGAGTCTCGTGAAAATTTATCTTATCGACCATGGATGCAAGAAGTGCGGCAGCTGCGAGATGGCGTGCCCGGCGCAGGCGATTTACATGCTTGAGGACACGGCAGTCATCGACCAGGAGCTCTGCAGGCACTGCGGAATATGCTACGACTCATGCCCGACAGAGGCCATTAGCGTGCACGAAGACAACAATCAAAAACAGGAGCAGGAGAAGCCATGATCCCACTGACCTACAAAGAAGGACGAATCGTCAATCCCGAGATCCTAATGCCGGTATTCGGCGAATTCGACGTCGCGGTTTGCGGAGGTGGAATGGCGGGATTCGGTGCGGCAATCGCCGCCGCCAGAATGGGGTGCAAGACCATCCTAGTGGAGCGGGAATCTGCGCTTGGGGGACTGGCGACAGTCGGACTCGTCAATATCCCATTGGATTTTCTGGCTGGAATCGGCAAGGAAATGATCCAGAACCTGGAGGCGATGAACGGTCATTGGCATAGGAATTCAGACCCCGAGAAGCACAAGCTCGTCTTGGACAGGATGGCAGTCCAGGCAGGTGTTACGCTGCTGCTGGTGTCGCATGTGGTGGAGGCAATTGTCGAGAACGACGTAATCAAGGGAGTCGTGGTTGAAAACAAGTCGGGGCGTCAGGCGATTTTGGCAAAGCGGGTCATCGATTGCACCGGCGATGCCGACGTGGCGCACTTCGCCGGCTGCGAAACAATGGCGGGCCGACCCAGTGACGGCAAGCACCAGGCCTGCTCCCTGGAATTCCGGTTGGGTGGCGTCAATTGGGAAAAGTACGCCGAATCCGACCTGAAGAAAAATGACCCGCAGTGGATCAAGCTGATCCAGGAATGCTTCGATTCGGGCGAACTCCCATACATGATCGACAATCATCTCAACTGGCTTACACACGTACCTGGAAGACCGCAGAAATCGCAACGTGACGAGGTCTCGATCTGCTTTTCCCATTCCAGGAACTGCCGACCGCTTGACGCCGTCGATCTGACGAGAATGTACCTGGAAGGACGCGAGCAGGCGGATATCCTGTCGAAATTCATCAAGCGCAACATCCCTGGTTTCGAGGATTCGTACCTCATTGACACGGGATCGTTGCTTGGTGTCCGGGAAAGCCGGAGAGTCGTTGGGGAATACGTTCTCAAGACGATGGACGTGGTCCGTGCCAATACCTTCGAGGATACGATCGCCATCACGGGGCACCACCTTGACCTGCACAACCCGGATGGACCAGGAAACATCAAGTGGGCTGAATTGGAAATCGACGGCAAAACCTGCTATGTCTCGACCTTGGGCAAGGTCGGCTCCTGGCCACCTCCGACAGGTTGGGATTCCATAACCGATGGCTGGGGACGTTCAGGCGACCAGTTCCAGAAGAAGCGTCTTCCCACCAGTATCCCCTACAGGTCTCTGGTGCCTCTGAAGATCGATAATCTCCTAGTTGCGGGTCGTTGCCTTTCGGCTGAGTTCATGGCTCAGGCGTGTTGTCGCCTGATTCTGGCTTGCATCAACATGGGACAGGCTGCAGGAACCGCAACCGCAATATCCTTGAAGCAAAACATCGCTCCTCGCAAAGTTGATCACAAGCTCCTGAGACAGCAACTTCTTGCAGACGGATGCGAAATCGGACAAACTTTTAACCTGTAGAATGCTGAATGCTGAATTCAGGAAAATCACCAAGAGTCTTCTGCGGATTTGCTGTGCTCTTGCGGTGATTCTTGGGATTCCCAGCCTTTTCTACTTGTTGTGGAAAACATTTCCAGTGCTTTGAGCGGGATTGCCGCCTCCGGCGAGCAGAAACCCATTGCCGGACTTGCTCTATATTGCGAGCGGGAAATGACGCCGGAGAAGTGGAAGACCTGGAGAGAGAAAGTACGGAAAGACCACGAAAATCCCCAAAGGCAAAAGGAATCTGCAGCGGTTTCCGGCAGAAATGAGAAGAAGAACGGCAAATAACCAAATTCGAATTCAAACCGAAATCAGCAAAAAAACAGGGAAACGGCATCTTGGCATCGTTTCCCTGTTTTTAGTGTAAAATGGCGGAGAGAGTGGGATTCGAACCCACGGTAGGTGGAACCTACGGCGGTTTTCAAGACCGCTGCCTTAGACCGCTCAGCCATCTCTCCGAGATGTTTCGGTAAAAGTCATAATATGGATACGATTTCCGGATTTTCAAGACAACGGAGAAAAAATCCGGCTCCTTACCACCTCATGTCGGCGTATGGGTCGTCCCGAAGCTTTCTTGTATCTGAGTAGATTTGCGTTTCGAGGATTGGTTTTTCCGGGTTTTGGAGTGCTGTCGCGAGGTTGGTCTGGTTGGGGAATGTGGCTCCCAGGTTCAAAAGCATCGTGCGGATTGTACGCTCGGTCTTGACTTGGGTGAAGATGAGGTCGGGTCTGGTCTTGGGATCGAAATCCTCCGGGAGGGCAGAGAACCAGGCGAAAGAATGGGATACGGCGGCAACGCCTGAGGGGAGTCGTTGCAAGCGCGCTGATGCCGACGTGATGACGGTGGTTTGAGTTTTGCGTCGCCATCTGAAGTCCGCCGAAGACAACCCAGTGAAGACGAGCCTGGCAAGGAGGTCGTCAGGAAAGGGATTGAGCCAGTTGGTGGCGGTGGCGACAGTGAATGGAATCGAGGAGCATTGGGCGAGAAGTTCCGCTTCCTCCAAGGTGAGCCCGACCGCGAAAATCTTGCAATTGGTCGGTTGCTTCATCTTTGTCTCCAGTTGGTCCTTGTGCTTGGCAAGCCATGGGAGGCAGCCCCGGGAGAGAACGAGAATCTGGTCGGGGGAACTGGGAGGTTCGTTTGCCGCAGGCAAGTCCTTGAAGATCGCTGCGCCACCAGCGTGGGTCGCAACCAATGGTGGCCGTGGGAGAGTCGAGGTTTGTGCCTGGATGATCAGTCTTTCGAGGATCGTATCGGCGACTGGTTCGGAACCGATTCGATCGACCAGGTCGAATTGGCAGAACAAGATCGAACCGTTGTTTTGTCGGATTTCAAAGCATGTCGAGTACCTGAGGTCGAATCCTGTGTCTGCCAGGTTGTTGATTGGGATCTTGTGTGGCTTTTCGATGATCGTTGATGCAACGACTCCGTATGTCGAGCATCTCCAGACACGTTTTTCCCGTTGGCTGACTTCGAGCGATTCCGGCGGAGGCGGAATTTCCCCGAAGGTTGTTTGACCTCGCCAGTTTTCCAGATCCGTATTGTCGAGTCCTGCCATCACGATTTTTTTAGTTGAGGCTCTTGGGTAAACGAATCTGACTCCAGGAGTAAAGGCCCTGAATCCGAAGGTTGAGGCAAGCGCCTTGTCGGATTGCGCGAGGATAACGATATTGAGTCCGTCGTTGACCTTTTTGGCGATATCGGCGAACGCTTTTTTCCCGACTGCGTCATCGAGCAGCAGTTCTGCGACGAAGACTGTTGTAATATTATCCGGGAGTTGTTGGTCTGGGTTGAGCGTTTGGACGTTGAAGCCGAGTTTGCGGAATGCGTCTTGTGTTTTTCCAGTATTGTCCAGGAGCACGCAGTTATTCATTTGGCGTGGTGGGGATTGTGGCGCGACTTTGGGATAGACCCTGATCTTGAATGGCGCAACAGGGATGTTTTCGTTGTCTGCCGTGATGACGGTTGCGGTAATCTCGAGGTCGGTTTGCGAGACCACGTCGGGTGCTTTGAATTGGAATTGGATGTGGTGTGTTTCTGCGGGTTGTACGGTTGCCTCGTCATTGCCTGAGGCGATGTCGGCACCTGCGATCGATGCCTTCCAGTTGACTTTGAAGGTTTGCGGCTTGCGCAGGTCGTTGATGAGGACGATGCTTTTGGCGATTGTTTCATCGGCGTAGAAGTGATGGTCTTGGGTGAACCAGAGGTCGTTAGGACCTGCAATGTAGGCGAAGTTCTTTGCCAGGAGCCTTTTGAAGGTATAGGATCTCTTGGTTGGTTGGAAGTAGTCCATTTCATCTGGCGTTCCCCGGTCGTAGAAGGAACGGATTTCGCCACCGCCGCCACTGTCGTATCTCCATGTGGTGGTGAGCCGTCCTGGTTTTTGGGAGGTTGACCAATCGACTGGGATGACCGGTGATTGTGGTGCGTATCGATGTGGGCTGTTTGGGTAGTTCTTGATCAGCCGCCTCCAGGCATTTTCCCAGGTGTTGACTCCTCCTGAGATGCCCCATGTGCGCCATGCCGGGAAGGTGGCGGTGTAGGTTTTGACGACACATTCGTCCAGGATTGGCGGGTAGTTGAAAGTAAAATATCCGTAGGATGAGTTCCAGTGTGTGCCTGCCCAGCAGGATTGGATGTAGTCGACGTAGTCGTATTCCTCGAGCTCGTAGGCTTGTTCGCCGAGGGTTATGGCTCCGTATTCGGTCATCAGCGGTTCGTTTTTCCACCATGAGGTTGGGTCTCTCATTTGGAAGTCGCCTGGGTATGGCGTCGCCTGTTCGACCATGCATAGTGGCTTGTCTGCGTTTGTCGCCCACTGCCTGAGCCATTCTCTGATATCTTGATGTTCTGGGAAGCCGAGGTAGTTGTTAAGCGTATAGACTTGTCCGATTTTGCCGCTGGCGTGGTTGTAGTTGGGTCTTGTCGGGTCGAATTTCGTGACGAACTCATTTGTTTGCAGTGCGGCTTTTTCGAGCATTTCGCCCTTGGAGCCTGGCAAGAAGTCGAGCTTCCCGTCCAGGAAGTTTGGATTCTGGTCTTGGGGGTAGCAATATAGGTTCATGTTCATTCGCCACATGGCGAGCGACGGGTGGTTCCTGAACGTTTTGACGACTATTTCCGTGTTGTCTTCCCAGAGCTTTCGCTTTTCTGGTACTTCGAGGAGTTTCGCAGTCCCGCTTCCTATGCTGATTGGGGTGATAGCCGCGAGCATTCCGATTTGGTCGCAGATATCCAGGAACGAGTGTGATGCGTCGAAGCTTCCCGGCCTGAAGTCGTCTTCCATGTAAACGTAGTTGTATCCTGCTCTTTTTGCGTTGTTGAGCCAATGCTTCATCGCTGCCTTTGTATCCCAGTTTCCGGATCTTGTCCAAATTGCACATGGGTTCAGGTTGAGTTTGATGTCATTGAGGTAGAAGTACTTGCCTCTGATTTGGAATTCCCTGAATCCGAAGGTTTCCGGGAGTGTCTGGTCAATGACAGCATTGTCCTTGATCAGTTCGATCGTCAGTGTCAGGAGGTTGGGATCGTCGATGTCCCAGAGTGGTGGATCGTCCCACTTGACCGTTGCGTCGAGCTTGTTGGTCTCCAACTTTCCCTCGAATGTTTTAACGATGTTTCCGTTATGCTTGACATTGGCTTTCCAGTTGAGTCCTTGTGCATTACCAGTGATATCTGCGATAATCCGCAACGTCTTTTCACCTTGTACTTTGGTGATGATTTGAGGCTTTTGGAGTGTCGCCTGGGCTGGGGCCTGGGAGATCAGGAAGACATCGCCCGCGATGCCGGCCGCTGAAGGGAGCAGTTGCCAGGTCGCCCTTGGGCGCGACAAGAAGCCAGGCAGGACTTCCCAGCGATCCATCGATTCGACAAGAATCTCCAGGGTGTTTGACTTGCCCGCTTGGATGTGCTTCGAGAGATCAACCTGGTCTTCCAGATAGGATAGTGAGCCTGCCCGGTTGCCGTTGCAGAAAACGACTGCGTTTGTGGCGAGTCGATTGGCATGAAGCGTGATCGTCCTTCCGCTCCAATACTGCGGGAATTCTATGGTTCTCCGGTACCATCCATATTTGAGTTCGGTCGGGTTGTCTTTGCTGGGATCATTGCTGTTCCAGTTGGTCATCACTCTGTCAAACCATGTTCCCGGAACGGGCGCCGTGCCCCAGTTGTTGTCTTGTGGCGGGTTGCATCCTTCGGTGGGCAAAATCGACCTTTGCAGGACTTTTAGGTTGTCAAACCAAAGGGTTCCCTTGCAGCCGCCAGCCTGGCTTCTTGGAAGCAGGATCTTGATGCGTTTTGTTTGGTCGGGGAGGGTGAAGTCGCAAGCGACCTTGTGCCAGCCCTTTTTGTTTTGGATTGATGTGCCTGTTACGCAGTAAATGTGGAAACCTTCCGCATCTTGAATTTCGATGTACAGGGGAGGTCCTGAGAAATCCGCCATCGCGTCGATTTCCAGGGTGAGTTTTTGTCCTGTCGGCAGGTTGTCGATGTAGTACAGGCAGTGGTAGAGGTTGGTTGCTGGCGTGACGCTGAAGTCGAGTTTGAGGGATGCATCACCAGTCGTTTTCTTTGATGTGTCGGCACTTGGTATGAATTCGATTCCTGGCACATTGGTGATGATCCAGTTTTTGATGGTATTTTCCTCGATGTCGTCCTGGTAGAAGATCTTGGTTTTTTCGTTGGGCTTGAGCGAGGGTTCCGAACGGAATTGCCATAGTCCGTTGATGCAGACTTGTTCTCGGGTGAGGGACGATAAGCGCTCGGCCTTGTCAAAGGACCATTCTGGTGTTTGGGCTAGGATCGAGGCAAAGGATACGAGGACGAAAAGTGTGAAAAGCTTTTTCATGGGGACTCCTGGGTGTGACACTTGAGCAAAAAATCTCATTGAGGCAATATAATGCACGGAATCGGAATTTCGTCCTGGAGTGTGGGACTGGGACTGGACCCCATGGGACAAATGGGACGAATGTGACCTATGGGTTTGGGACATGGGACAGGTCGGACAGGTCGGACGGGTCGGACGGGTCGGACGGGGTCGGACGGGTCGGACGGGTCGGACGGGGTCGGACGGGGTCGGACGTCGGACAAGTCGGACAAGTCGGACAAGTCGGACAAGTCGGACAAGTCGGACAAGTCGGACAAGTCGGACAAGTCGGACAAGTCGGACAAGTCGGACAAGTCGGACAGGGTGGTGCTTGGGCACCCGGGGTGGTGTTTGGGGCACCCGGGGTGGTTGGAGGGCACCTTGGGTGGTCTGGGAGGCACCGGGGGTGGTGTTTGGGGCACCCAGGGTGCTCGTACTCATGGGTTGTCGCCGCTCAAGCGGCGAAACTGGGGCGTTCCTAGTCTGCGGGTTGGAGTATAAAAGAAAGGCGCCGCGATCGTTTGGTGTGTTCGCAGCGCCTAGATGCTCAAGTTTTATTTGAGTTATTTAGCTTGTCCAATCCTGACAAGTACCGGTCCGATCAGTCCCGCTTCCAATAGGGAATCGTTCTTGGACCAATGCTTCCAGGTCGTGAATGCGATTCTGCCGGTCGGGCTTGGTTTTTCGTCCAGGAACCACTGCGGCCAGTTGGCGAGCCTGACTCCGTTCCAATCGGCGTCCTGAGGGAGGAAATCATCGCCGATGATCCTGTTGACCCATCGGTTGGTGACTTGGATCTTGAGTTCGTTTTTGCCGGCCTTGAGCTTATCGGTGACGATGGTGCTATATGGCGGGAGCCAGAGGAGGCCGCAATCTTCGCCGTTGAGGTTTACCCGTGCCATCACCTGGACACGACCAAGGTCCAACATCACAGGCTTGCCGAGTTGATCGGCTGGGAAATCGAACTCGATCATGTAGGTCGAGGTGCCTGAGAAGTACTTGATTCCGTCGATCTTGCTTTCCGTATAGGAAGCGAGTTTCGGGAATTGCGCATAGTTCGGGGCGCCAAGTCCTTGGGGGAATGAAACGTTCCATGGTCCTTCCAGCTGGATCGGTTCGGGAACCTTGTCGAAGACCACGGGGGAACTGCCCGCTGGCGAGACCACGTTGAGGGTGCCATTTTGCCAAGCGACAACCTTGAGGGAACCATCGGGCTTTCGTTCTACTTGGAATGGCTGGATCGTCGATGAGCCGGTGGGGAGATCGACTGTGGCGTTTTCGCTGATCGAGACGAAGAATTTTTTCCCATTGTAGGTGTAGTTGATGTCAAGTGTCTTGAGGTGCAGGTAAGCAGGGTCGCCGCCGAGGACTTCATTGCTGGCGACGAGTGTAAGCGTCGCCTGTTTTGTGACCATGTCCTGGAGGAGCTTGGTTACATCCTTTTGGCCGGCGCCGTCGATGGCCTTGTAGAGCGCCTTGTCGATGGTCAGTGAATTGGCTTGCCCTTCGCTCTTGGTTGGCTGCGATGTCCACTCGAAAGCTGTAGCGGCCGGCTTGTTCTTGTCGGTCGCCTTGTTTCTGAACATGACGAAAATCGATTCCGACTGCTTGAAGTTGTATGGGACTTCAATCGAATCGTCATTTGCCTTGAAGGCGGCAGCCGGTGCGATCTTGCCTGATTCCGCGGACCAGATTTCGGGGACCTTTCCCGTAATCCTGAATTTGAGGGTTGCTTCGACGGCGTATTTCTGCTGGTTTGAGACGAAGTACCAGTCGTTCCCCTTGTCATCGTACTTGTGCAGGAAGAGGATTGAGGGCGACGATTTTCCTGGTGTTGTATAGCTGAAATCCGGGATGACCTTGTCTTTGTCAAGGATGGCTTGTGGATTGATTCCGAAGAAGACCCGTCCCTTGCCGATGTTTCTGGATGTGATGTTTTTGCCGTCCATGTCTCCCCAGATTTGGCTGACGAGCTTTTGGATGTCTTGGTCAGATTGGGGATAGTTTTCGAGTCCGAAGGCATTTCTTGTTTTCGGTCCGAGCAGGATTGTTGCTCCGTCCTTTGCGAGGTCCAGGACCTTCTGGAGCAGTTGCGGGGTTGCTTCCTCTGTTTTTGTCACCACGAGGATGCGGTAGTTCATTCCGTGGGGGAGATGGATTCGTCCATTTTTGACTGAGGTCGATTCGATGAAGGAGCGCGCGTCGATGCAGTTTGCCCTGTATCCTTGCGGCATTCCCGGGCTGTAGTTTTCTCCGCAGGGCGCCTTTTGCTGCGCCACGTAGAGCGCGTCGCAGACAGCGCGTCCCTGTTGGAGGAGGAATTGCGACCGTGCGATGTAGGCGAGCCATCCGCTGTAGTTGTCCCAGAGGGTATTGTGTCGATTGAAGTGGAAGCCCCATTGTCCCATGGTCATTCCTGGGGAGTTTCTGGTCCAGGGCTGGTGCGCGTAGGAGTGGAAGATGTACCTATTGACGCCATGTGAGAATACCTTGTCGCCTTGGATTTTATGTGCTGCCGGGTGCGATTGCCACCTTCCGGATGCCGGTGCGGCGGTAAAGCTTTCCGTTCCGGCGATTTTACGTCCGTAGACTTGGGCGATGTTTCCTGCGAAAGCGGCATTTCCCGCCGATGTTGAGACACCCCAGAATTCACCCATTGGGATGTCCGCCGTGCGTCCTTGGAGAAGGTCGTCAAAAGGACCGCCGTAGGGTTCCGAGAGGAATTCGAGGTTTGCTTCCTTGCAGAGCTTGTTGAAGTATTCCGCGTAGCATTCGCTGTAGAGGTCGGCTATCGTTCGCCTGAAGTCGTCGAGGAATCGTTCGGACACGTCTTGGGACTTGACATAGTATCCCGCCAGCACAGGAAGGTATGGGGCGATGGCATAGCCGCGTAACCGCTTGAAGTCCTCGGCAAATGTGTCCGTCCAGTTTTGCGGGCCGACTTCGTAGGAGTCGATCAACGAACCTTTCAGAGTCTTTCCTGAGAGCTTGCCTGCGTTTTTGACAACGATGCCCATTTGCCCGTCCCAAGCCGCCTTGACGCCTTTCTTGGACATTTTGTCGCATTCCAGTCCCCGACCGAATCGCGTGCATGGATGATTGTATCTTCCGATTAGCGTATATCCAAGTCTAAGGATGGTCCAGTTTCCAACTGGTGCGTCCCACTTGAGGATGCCATCGGCATCCATGTACTTGGAGATATTGATGATGGCATCCGGGTTGACGAGAGCTTCTGGCGGTGGATTTGGTCCGCGTTTCAGGTCGATGTTGCCGGGGTAGAGCGCCTTGCCCTGGAAACCGGGAATCAGTGTCGCGGTCGCTTCGCGTTTCGGGAAGGCGAGCAGGGCGATCTCATGGTAGAAGTCCATCGTGACGGGTGGGCGTGGAATTTTTGCGACGACATGCTTGCCGCCTTCGATGTCGGTCGATGCGTACGTGACCTTTTTCATGGCGTTTTCTTTCGTGACCCATGGTCCTCCCGACGAAGACCATCCCGGGCAGTTATGCAGGTTCACTTCCAGTCCCAGAGATTCCGCCACTTCGAGGGTGTACTGGACCATGTCGAACCATTCAGGCGATGCGGTTGGCACATTGCCTTCAGGGATGCCTTCGCCAATGTCCAGGATGGTGATGCCGCCGACGCCGATTTTTGCCATCGCCTCCAGGTCGGCCTTGATGCCTTCCTTGGTGATGTTGCAGTTCATCCAATGCCACCAGGCTTGCGGCTTCGCTTCGTTCGGAGGATTCAAAAAGCCCTTCTCCAAGTAGTCCGCCTGGAGGAAAATGGCCAGGAGTAGGATGATGGACACGAATTTTCTTGGCATGGTTCTGACTCCTTTGTTTTAGCGTTGACGTTTATCGAATTCAACCAGGTCTTTGTATTTGATTCCACTTCCCCCGAAAATGTCAAGTGCGGAGCCGACTGTCAGATCGACTCGTCCCTTCCCGTGGACGAGGATGTCATGCACATCGTCCATCGATTGCGCCCCTCCCGCATAGGTTACAGACACTGTTGACCACTGTGCGAGGTCCTGGACCAGTTTCAGGTCAACCCCTTGCTGCTTTCCTTCCACGTCGACGGCATGGACAAGGAACTCGTTGCAGTACTTAGTCAAGTACAGAAGGAGATTTTTATCGACGATCGTATCGCAAATGGTTTGCCATCGATTGCAGGCCACGTGGTATCCATCCGGTTGTTTCCGGCAGCTCAAGTCAAGTACGAGCTTGTCTCTTGGAATCGATTTTGCAAGCAGGTCGAGTTTGTCTTGGGAGAGTTGTCCGTTTTCGAATATGAACGATGTGACGATGAGTTTTTGCGCCCCGTTTTCCAGCCAGAATTGGGCGTTGTCAGGCGTGATTCCGCCTCCGATTTGGAGCGTGCCCGGGTGTTGCGACAGAGCTTCCAGTGCGGCGTCTTGGTTTCCAGGTCCCAGCATGATGACGTGTCCTCCCACGAGTCCGTCCTCATGGTACATGTTGGCGTAGTATGCGGGAGGCAGGTCGGCGACGAAGTTGGTTTTCAAGGACTTGTTTTCACCGTCTTCGAGCGAGGAGCCGACGATTTGCTTGACCTTTCCCTGGTGCAGGTCGATGCAGGGGCGAAATCTCATTGGTCTTGTTCCCAGTAAGCCTTGAGCTTTGAGTTGCAGGCGACAGGCGCGTCGTCGATCTTGCTTATGAAATCCATGTATTCCTTCACGGACTGCGCTTTTGCCCAGGCTATGAATTCGTCGTTGGCGAGCAGTGCTTCCGCCAGGCAGGCGAATTCGGTGAATCCGTCTTCGCGATCCAGCCCGATTGGCTTTCCTGTCTTGGTGTCATAGGCCTTGACATGCTGGAGGATTTCGACCTTGGGGGAGTACCTGAAAACCTTGGTGATGTGCGGGAAGGCGGTGACGAATCCGACTCCCTCCCAGCCTGAAGCCTGGAAGTCCTTGACGAAGGATTCCTTGCTGTATCCGCAATGCGCCCATTCCGTTCGGGATGGATTGTCACGCCCGATGATGCTGACGAAGTAAACTTTGAATTGGGATTTGCCGTCCGGCATCTTGACCAGCTGGCATCCCTCAATCTTGGCGTGGTAAGTGCCGCATTTTTCGACTTTCATCGCTGAATTCTCCTGAATGTAATTGAGTATGGAAAAATGAGAAAATCAAGGTTTTGTTTCAACACAATCCGATATGTATGGAGTATAGTATAGCGTGAAAATCGGATTTTTCCCCGATGGTGAAATCAATTTGTCAGGAGTAATGATGGATTTTGACGTGGTTGACCTGGTATCTTCGATGATACGTATCGATAGCAGAAACGTATTGCCCCTTGACGTGGAAGGCGAACGTGTTGCGTACGAAGAGGAGATGGGTGATTTTGTTGAATATCACCTGGTTGCCCTTGGTTTTGCGATTGAGCGTCAATACATCGCCGAGAAGCGTCCTCATGTGATTGGTCGGCGCATCATCGATCCGTCCTATCGCACCTTGTGTTTCGAGGCTCATTTGGACACGGTTGGCACTGACGGGATGACCATATCTCCATTTGAGCCCGTTGTGTGTGAAGGGAAGCTGTACGGTCGTGGATCCTGCGATACGAAAGGCAGCATGGGGGCGATGCTGGTTGCGTGCAAGACGTTGATAGACTTGGATTTGCCTCTTAACCTGGTGTTTATAGCGGGCGCTTCGGAGGAAACGGGAGTCCAGGGAACCCCGTTGCTGGATTTGCGCGGCGAGCAGATAGACGGGATTGTGGTCGGGGAGCCGACGCTTTGCCGGATGGTCGTTGCACACAAGACGCACGACATCTACGATTTCACGGTTCGCGGACGTTCGGCGCATTCGTCCAATCCCGACCTGGGAGACAATGCGATTGTAAAGGCGTCGCGATTGGTGTTGTACTTGGAGGATGAGTTGCGTCCATACTTGTCTTCGATTCGCGATTCCCGTTTTGAGATCGGTTGCACGATGTCGGTCGGAATCATTCATGGCGGCGTGAAATGCAACATCGTCCCTGACGAATGCAGGGTCACTGTCGATGTTCGGCGTGTCCCGGGCGCTTTGAGCGCGACTTCCTTGGGCGACAAGGTGATTTGCGAGATGAAGGACAGGTTCGGGGTCGATGTCGAGTTGACTCGCTTGCATTCGGCTCCTGGGATGGGTCTTGACGAAGGCGATCAGTTCATGGGGGATGTGCAGCGTGCGTTGTCATCATTGGGCTACAATGCTGACCCCATGACGGTTTCGTACTGCACGGATGCCGGGCCATTGTCTGAAAAAGGCTATTCGTGTGTTGTCTTGGGACCGGGCAACATTGCGCAGGCGCATACGGCGTGCGAGTTCGTTGCCTTGGATGAGCTGCATAAAGCAGTTGAAATATATGTTGAAATAGGCAAGTCAATGAGCAGTCGAAATTAGGAGTCGGTCAATGAACAAGATCCGCCTGGGCTTTATTGGAGTTGCGAATCAGGGCACGTACAACCTGAAGGCGTTTTTCGGCCACGACGATTGCATCGTCGTGGCGATTTGCGATGTTGACGACGAGCATTTGGCACGCGCGAAGGCGTTGATTGACGAGCAGTACGGGAACCACAAGTGCAAGACCTACCATGATTTCAGGGACTTGAACCGGGATGACGAAGTTGACGCTGTGGTGATAACCGTGCCGGACCATTGGCATGCGTTGATGGCGATCGACGCTGCGCGATGCGGAAAGGACATCTACCTGGAAAAGCCTTTCTCCCTGTTCGTGTCCGAAGGACGGCGGGTTTGCGACGTGGTCAAGGAAACGGGACGGATCCTGCAAACCGGAAGCCAGCAACGCTCCTCGCCGCAATTCAGGAAGGCTTGCGAGCTGGTACGCAATGGATTCCTGGGTGACGTCTCCTGGATCGAAGTCGAAATTCCACCAAACAACAAGTTCTGCGAACCAACCTGGGAACCGCAGCCAGTGCCACCGCAATTGGACTACGATTTCTGGCTCGGACCTGCACCGCAAGCCGAGTACCACGAGCAACGATGCCACTACCAATTCAGGTTCATCAGGGATTATTCCGGCGGTCAGGTGACCAATTTCGGCGCGCATCATCTGGATATTGTCCAATGGGCGCTGGGGATGGACGATTCAGGACCCGTTGAGGTTTGGGGCGATGGCGAATTCCCGGAATCGGGCCTATTCAACACGGCGACCAAAGTCGACTTCGGCATGCGTTACGCCAATGGCACCGAGGTTCGCTGCGTGACTGGCGGAAGCAAGGTCGTGTTCCACGGGACGAAGGGAGACCTTGAAGTCAAGCGTGCCGCCGCGTCTGCGCAAGATCCCAATTGTGCTGGCGGCTTGATCACAAATCCTCCGGAAATCGCCAAGGTCGAGCTTGATGACAGCCATATTCGCCTGTACGACAGCCGCGACCACTACGGCAATTTCCTGGACTGTATCAGGACTCGCAAGGAACCGATTTGCCCGCCAGAGGTAGGACATCGCTCCGCAACCTGCTGCCATCTGGCGAATATCGCCATGTTGCTGCATCGCCGATTGAAGTGGGATCCGAAAGCAGAGCGGTTCATTGGCGACGACGAGGCAAACGCCATGCTGACGCGCCCCTATCGCGCCCCCTGGACGCTGGACTAGCGCGCAATATTTCCGAGTGCCATCAGGACGTATGAGGTTGATAGGAGCGGCATCGACTCCATCCATCGCCCGTTTGTGTTGACCCATGAGCCGTCTTCCTGCTGGTGTTTCCCAATTGCCTGGACCAATTCTGCTTGCCAGTCGTGGGATACCCCTCGCTTGTCAAGAATGCTGGGTTCTCCAAAGAGTGACAAAGTCTTGCTGAATGTGTGAAGATAGTAGTAGTAGCCTGCGTCTCCAACTCCAGGATTCTCATCCAAGGTATAGTTTCTTTTGACCCAGTCTAAAGCCGATTTCATCCTGATGTCGTCTTTATTGACCTTTGCATAGATTAGGCACTTGAGTCCGGAGTAGGTCATTGAGCCGTATGATCTGAGGAGTTCTTTTTTTTCGGGTGCTGGTTGTCCCGGGATGTCTGCGGATGGTCTCATTGCGTCAGCCGGGCTGTAGATGAAGCCTCCCTTGTCGTTTTCGTCTGCTGATTTGACCCAGGCGCTTTGGTTTGTTTCCTGTAGGTTTTGGCAATGCGTGACGAATGCGAGCGCTTTTTGCCATGCGAGCTTGGCGGTTTCTGCCTTTTTGGGGTCGTTGTTGTAGGGTTCCCTGTCCAGGTGTTCGGTAACGTATAGTGCTTCGAGTGCCCATGCCGTATTGGAGAGGTCTGCGCGTCTTCGTTTTCCGTAGCCAGTTCCTGACGCATTTGGGTCGTGTTCGGGATTGCCTTCGGGATAGACATCAGGACTGAGCAGGTATTCGCGAGCCTTTTTCATGATGTCGATGTCCTTTTCCCGATTGAATTTTGCAAGTGCGACCAGGCTGATCGAGGTTGAATACACGGGGTAGCTGCGTCTGCCCATTGGCCTGTCGATCGTTCCGTCCGGTTTTGCCGAGGCTGCGATGAAGTCGAGCGCCTTGTTGATTTTGTCCTTCACCTCCTGCCTTTGGTAATCCGGCGTGTCAGCTATGCCGATGCAGGCGAGGGCCGTGATCGCGGGTTGCATCATCCATGAGCCGTTGACCAGCTGATTGTCCAGCAAGTACTTGACTGCCTTTCCTTGGATGGCGGCAATTTGTGGCTGAAGGTCGCTCCGGGGCGCTGCAATGACGGTAACTGCAAGGGTAAACAAAACTAAAATCAAACGCTTCATGATAATAAACTCCTGTGAAAAGACATTGAATAAGAACTCTTTAAATATATACCACCAGCAATAACAATGCCATGAGATGGAATCCTACCTGATTGACGTGACATTTCGGGTTGCGTGCCCGGGAAGATGGCAATCGATGCACTGGTTTTGTGCTTTGTAAAACGAATGGCAGGGGGTGTCTAAATACGAGGATATGTTGAGAATATCGTGTGTGATCAATTGAAAAGTGGAATTAATGCATCACTTTAATGTAGAAAAAATCCTATTGCAAAGGATAGTTGCGAATGCTTAAATTATTGCGATATGTACGTCCATATTGGTGGATGGCGCTGCTTGCTCCGATATTCATGTTCGTGGAGGTTTCGCTGGAATTGCTTCAGCCTCGCTTCATGGCTCGGATCATCGACCAGGGGATTGCACGCGGGGACATGCGTTGCATCTGGACAACCAGCTTGTTGATGGTGTTGACGACCGGCGTTGCGGTGCTCGGCGGAATAGGGTGCACCATCTTCGCCAGCATGGCTGCGCAATACTTCGGTTGCGACTTGAGGTCGGCATTGTTCGAAAAGGTCCTTGGATTGTCCTTTGCAGAAGCGGATCGTTTTTCAACGGCGTCGATGATCACCAGGTTGACCCAGGACGTGCAGCAAGTCCAGCAAATGCTCGGGATGTCCTTGCGGATGCTGGTGCGCGAGCCGTTGATGTGCATCGGGGGAGTCGCGATGGCGCTTCACATCGACCGCCGATTGGCGCTCATCCTCCTGGTCTTGCTCCCGCCCGTGGTGATTCTGGTGATGGTGATCTACAAGTTCAGCCGTCCGATGTTCATGGACATCCAGACGAAGACCGACAAGCTGAATGCGGTGCTGCAGGAGAATCTTTCTGGGGTGCGTGTCGTGAAGGCCTATGGTCGCGAAGAGTATGAGGAGGATCGTTTTGCCGAGGCAAATGAGTCGTTGGCTTCCCAGCATATCAAGACGAGCCGGTTCATGTCAGGCATGATGCCTGTGATGATGTTGCTGATGAACTTCGGGATCTTGGCTGTTTTGTGGGTTGGCGGATTGACCGTTCGGAGTGGCGAGTTGAGCGTGGGCGAAGTTGTTGCGATGGTGAACTACATCACGCAAATCCTGTTTTCGTTAATGTTTGCGTCGTTTGTGATGACGGACATAGCGCGGTCGAAGGTGTCGGCGGAGCGTATCAACGAGGTTCTGGACACGGAGGTTTCGGTAATCAACGAGGGGCGTGAACGGAGCCAGGCAAGCGAGGTCGGCGCGCGTGTCGTCTTCGAAGACGTGACTTTCCGGTATCCCGAAGCCTCGGGACCGCCTGTTCTCGACAAGATCAGCTTCACAGTGGAACCCGGGGAAACCTTGGCGATTCTGGGTTCGACGGGGTCGGGGAAAAGTACTCTGGTGAATTTGCTGCCCAGGTTCTATGACGTGACATCGGGTCGCATAGTGATAGACGAAATTGACATCCAGGAGTATGAATTGTCGGAATTGCGCTCGATGATCGGCATGGTCTTGCAGGAATCGGTTTTGTTTTCGGGCACGATAGCGGAGAATATTCGCTGGGGCAATGCCGAAGCAAGCGAGGAGGATCTGGTTGCCGTAGCCAAGGCTTCCCAAGCCTTTGAGTTCGTGGAACGTTTTTCAGAAGGGTTCGAAACATTGGTTGGGCAACGCGGGGTGACGTTGTCCGGCGGTCAGAAGCAACGACTGTCCATTGCGCGTGCCCTGCTGAAACGCCCTAGGTTGCTGATCCTGGATGACAGCACGTCCGCGCTGGACGGAACAACCGAACGCTTGCTTCGTGCAGGAATAAGGCAATGGTGTCAGGGAATGACCGTCATGATGGTGGCGCAACGAATCTCATCGGTACGGAATGCCGATAAGATTCTTGTTTTGCAGGATGGCAAGATCGCGGGATTGGGGCGGCACGCGGAACTGTTGTCGTCCTGCATTGTCTATCAGGAAATAGTTGAGTCTCAGGAAGGTAAGGAACGCGAGGAATAACGATGAGGTTTGCATGTGTTTTTTTGCTGTTGGCAGGCGCATTGTCAATGGCTCAGGAGGTCGATATGGAACGGTTTACGGTAATCAGCTACAATGTCCAGTCTCGTCCGGTATTGGACGACTCGAAATGGAAAATGCCGTTGATTGGAGAGCGGTTGAAGGAATATGAAATCATCGGCTTGCAGGAAGCGTTTCGAGGTCAGGAGCTTCTTTTCGCCAAGTGCCCGAAACACGGCACGTTCTACGAACAAGGCAAGCGACACGCCTTCAAAATCGTCAATTCCGGCTTGGCGATCATGAGCATCTACCCATTGTCGGATCAGACTTTCGTCCATTTCGAGAACGAAGGGTCCCTGGAAAACCGTTTGGGCTCGAAAGGCGTCATGCTGGGGAGAATCAAAATCGGCGATGCGACCCTGGATTTTTACACGACACATCTGGCGGCTGGAACTGAAACCGATTCGGGGGCGGCGCGAGGACACGAACTCAAGCAAATCACGGCATTCATCAAAAAGCACTCGCCGCCGGAAAACGCGGTGATCATTACGGGCGACTTCAATTGCCGATTCGGCGGACCAGGAAAGATCCTTGATGCGTTTCTGACGGAAAATGGCTTGGAGGATAGCATGAAGGCCTTCAATGGAAAGCATAACGAGGGCATTGACCATATCCTGTTCAAATCGTCTCCAAAGCTGAAGCTCAAGGTCGAGGACTGCAAGTGGTTGGGCGAAGAGTTCAAGGATGGAGCCAAGGGACCTCTCAGCGACCATGTTCCCTTGAAAGCCATATTCACCATACTAAAAGACTAGGACGATGAAACTTGCGCTGAAAGTACATTTGTTGTTGATCCTGCTGTTTGTCACGCCGTTTGCCCTTGCGCAACAAAGGCAAACCAACCGTGACCTGAAACAGTCGTTCGACCGTACCTACGTCAGGTTGGCTCGCAAGTACGGCTTCAGTATTCCCAGAAAGCTCAAGTTCGACAAGCGAATGCACGGAACCCCATTGGCCCAGGAGGCCCTTGAACTCAACCTGGATCGGTTCTTCCTGGCATTGGAGGAGTTGACGGTTGATTTCGTCAAGAGATCTGGGCTGAATACAGTGATGATCTGCCAAAATCTAACGTACGAAGGCAAGCGCACGGGTGGCATGGCAAAGGGGAATATCATTTATTTGGACGCAGGCTTCACCCCGCATGTGGTCTATCACGAATTGTTCCATATCTTCGACCGGATCAACGATCGGAAATGGAATAGGCTCAATCCCAAGAATTTCGTCTATACGGGAAGTGTTTTCTTCGATGCGGAGCTCTCGAGGCGGGACATGAAGAAGCTTGAAGCCAATCAAGGCGTGCAGGAAATCGACCTTGCCTTTGTCTCGGACTACGCCAAGTCGTTTCCCCGGGAAGATCGTGCCGAGACGTTCGCATTCATGGTCTGCGAAGGACCGGCATTCCTGTTGAGAACAAAACGAAGCCCGCACCTAAAGGCGAAAATGGATATGATCATCAAGGCGACCGCAACCCCAGGACTGCTGGGGAAAGACTATTGGAACAAGAAGCTTTTCGCTACAGGGCAGTGATATCTTGATGCAAGAAAAATGCACTTTTCAAAAGAAAAAATTCACGCTTTTAAACATTCGTGCTTGTTGAATCGCTTTTTTTGTGGTGTATATTGTTTTTTTTATTCAAAAAGCATCATCACCCTCATACGAAAACAACCTAGATGATACTATGAGATGTTCTTACAATAAACTCTGGAAACTGCTTATCGACAAAGGAATGAAGAAGACAGACCTTCTTGAGTCAGCAAGGATAAGTAGTGTGTCTCTTGCCAAAATGGGGCGTAATGAGAACATGACCATGGAGACGCTGATGAAAATAGGAAAAGCCTTGCGCTGTGATGTCGGGGATATTGTGGAGTTTATCCATGATGAACCACTAGCAGAAACAATGACAGTTGCCCTTCCAGAACAAGCGGACAATGCCAACGCCCGTTTTATGCTGGGCGAATTGTTCTGTGGTCCAGGCGGACTTGGCTGGGGGGCAAAGCATGCAGACATTGGGATTCCTGGTTTCAACATTGGTCATAAATGGGCGAATGACTATGACGAGGAGACTTGCGAGACATATAGGCGCAACATTTGTCCTAATGCTCCAGAAACGGTCATTTGCGGCGATGTCAGGCAACTTGACCTTGATTCCTTGCCTCCCATTGACGCCCTTGCATTCGGATTCCCGTGCAACGACTTTAGCATAGTTGGTGAACAAAAGGGATTTGAGGGTGCTTATGGTCCACTTTATACATACGGAGTTAAAGTACTTAAGTCTCATCGGCCGCAGTGGTTTCTTGCAGAAAATGTCGGGGGGCTGAGATCCGCAAACGAAGGCAATGCCTTCCAAAAGATTCTCGCTGATATGCGTGAGGCAGGGTACCGGCTCTACCCGAACCTCTACAAGTTTGAGCAATATGGCATTCCGCAGGCACGTCATCGTATCATCATTGTTGGAATAAGGGATGATTTGCCATACGAATTCAGAATTCCAAGTCCTGCTCCATACGCCAATATCGACAATTCGTGCCGTACAGCCTTGGAGGAGCCTCCTATTCCCACTGGCGCTCCAAATTCAGAGCTGACACGACAGTCAGCGCAGGTTGTGGAACGGCTCAAGCACATTAGACCAGGCGAAAACGCATTTACCGCTAAACTTCCGCCAGAACTCAAGCTGAATGTCAAAGGAGCTAAAATCAGCCAGATTTACAAGCGCCTCGATCCCGACAAGCCAGCATATACAGTTACTGGATCAGGCGGTGGTGGCACCCATATCTACCACTATTCAGAACCTCGTGCGCTGACAAACAGGGAACGTGCTAGATTGCAGACATTTCCCGATACATATGTGTTTCATGGCTCCAAGGAATCCGTCAGAAAACAGATTGGCATGGCCGTCCCTTGCAGAGGGGCAAAGATCATCTTTGAAGCCATACTGAAAACCTTCGCTGGCGTGGACTATCCATCGGTTCCAGCAAACTTTGAGGAATAATCTGACACTTCTAGATTTTTCAAATAATTTTCGTGGACAACAGATGCTTATTACTCAAGAATTATACAAAAAGGTGCTTCTCGACCCGTTGGAACGAAAAGCGGATGAACTGAAAATCGTATCGGGCTATGCCACTTCAGCGATGGCCGTAAGGCATTTGCTTGGCAACCAAGGCTTTAAGTTATCCGTTTTGGTCGGAATGTGCCCGATCGACGGCATTACGATTACCAACCACAGGGGGTTTGTCAATCTCGTGAACGACAGTGGAAGCCGCTTCTGCTGTCATTACCAGTGTGGAAAGCCTACACATACAAAACTTTATGTGTGGTATTCCAACGGGAAGCCCGTGGAGGCCTATATTGGCTCAGCCAATTACACCCAGCAGGCCTTCGTTCTCAACGTGCAGAATGAGGCATTTGCTGAATGCGACCCGATGCTGGCAGACAAGTACTACCGCCAGCAATTGGGACACGCAATGGACTGCCTGATGCCGGACATCGAGAAGTCAGTACCGATTGTAAGGGGCATCAAGCCTGCCATTGCCGCTGGAGCAAGGGAACTTTTCGTGCCAAAATCAAGCATCGCCTTTGACAGCGGGAATGTAGTCGTCACCAGTGTTGAACTTCCTCTATATTCCACAAGGACTGGTCGCGTCCCCAAAAGTTCGGGGCTGAACTGGGGACAAAGGGAATCTAGAAACAGAAATCAGGCTTACATAGCTGTTCCCGTTCCAGTTCAGAGAACGCATTTTTTCCCGCCTCTTGCCGTTCGTTTCAATGTCGCAACTGATGATGGGGAGATGTTCGAGATGTCCGTGGCGCAAATGGATGGGAAAGCTATTGAAACACCGAATTCAAATGCAGACATCGGCGCGTACTTCCGCAGACGTCTAGGGCTACAATCAGGAGCGTTTGTCCAAGATGCCGATTTGGACAAGTATGGAAGACGGACAGTGACCTTCACAAAATTTGACGATGAAAACTACTATATGGATTTCAGCGTTCCACGAAAAACACGGTTGCGCAAGAGATAATCGGAGAGATAAAAGAATATGCTGAATTACTGGTTGGTCACTCGCCCCAAACGTAAACTTGATTCAGTTCCTGAAATACTATCCACAATCGCGGAGAATGCACTTGACCAAGAGTGGAAAGGCGAACGCGATACGCATCTTGTCTTTGAGGAGGCACTAGAAAATGCTGGTTTGAAGCGTGAAGGCGAGCGACGTGACCAGACTGGCGGGGGTGGACGTACCTACATGGCTTGGATAAAAAGCTTGGGGCTGGTGTTCAGGCAGGAAAACACGGGAAAAATCAAGTTGACTTTGGCTGGGGAGGCCATAATGAACGGCGATTCCCCAGTTCTTGTTCTGACTGAACAGGTGTTGAAATATCAGTTCCCCTCTGCTTTCTCCGTAAGTCGTGGCGTGAATGTCGCAGAGCGATTCAAAATCCGCCCTTTCAGGTATCTGCTCAGACTTATAAGTGACTCAAGAGTCAACTACATTACGCAGGATGAGCTGGCGAAGATTGTCATTACCGAAGCAGAAAATGAAGCTGAAAAATGTCATGAGCATATTGTGGGGCGCATCCTTGCCTATCGAAATGACGGCGACCGAATTCTTCACAAGAATTTTGCTGAGTTGTATGCACCGTCAAAGGGTGCGGTCAATTATAATGATCCATACAGCCATCTTATGGATATTGCCAACACCATGTTCAACTGGATAGAATATACCCAGTTGGCACGGCGTGAAGATCAAAAACTCCGCATTTTGGAAGGACGTGAAAAGGATGTGGAACGCATTCTTTCTGTCACTCCGACGTTTATTGATAGGCCGCATCAACATGAGTTCTTTCAACGAAAATATGGCATTGACCCTAAGCACAAGAAAGATACACGCGATTTGACTGGAGCATATGTAGTCACGTCATATATGGTACAAGAGCAAAAGATCAAGAAAGCCTTCATTTGTGAATCTATTCGCAAGCCTATCAGTTCAATCAACTCAGACTTGGTTGAATTGATAGCTGATCAGACAGGGATTAACTCCTTAACGGTAGGGGCAGTTCTGCAAAAGTTGTATCCCCATGGAGCGATTGGCTCATTCATGAACGAGTACTTTGAGATGGCATTTAGAGGGCGTGAAGATGCTACCGATTTTGAACGTGCCACACAGACAATTTTTCAGGATACATTTGGCTTTGAGGCCACACATATCGGAGCGGCTGGTCTAACTCCCGATGTGCTGGTTCTTTCAGATTCGGCTGGTTACCAAGCTATCATTGACAACAAGGCATATAGTAAATACAGCATCAGCAATGATCACCGGAACAGAATGATTCACAACTACATCAATGGACTGGCAAGCTACAGCAAATCCGCATTGCCTTTGGCTTTCTTCAGCTACATTGCTGGAGGATTCAGCCCATCAATCGATGACCAGCTGAAGAGCATTGCCGATGAATCTGGCGTTCCTGGAAGTGCAATGCCCGTCTCGAATATGATTAAACTCATCAACCTGCATTCGGAGAAAAAATTCTCTCATGAACAGCTGAAGCGTATTTTTTCAATAGGTCGTAGAATTGAATTGAAGGATTTGATTCATTGATAATAGGCATAATTCTTCGCCCTCTGAATAGCGCAGTACGCAGTATGAATACGGGTAAAATTCGTTCTAAGGATACGAAGTCAGAGATGCTTGTTCGCGGGCATTTGCTTGATAGGGAGGATTACTATCGACTACACGACTCCAAACATCCCGGACGCCCTGAGACATGTAGCACTAATGAACACGACTATCTTTGTAAAAAGTTGTTTCTGACAATGGCATGAAGGAGGTAAAAAGGCAACTACGCCAAAACTCCCGCCATTTTGCATTGAATGAAGCTAATAAATTCATCAATTTAGTATTCAGCAGGCATGTGACAAGCGCCTCGTGGGGGATTTGAAGAGTGTGGTGCAGTGGGATTGATTATTTGAAGGTAAAAGTTGCGGTTTGACCGCAGTAGGGTTCTTGAGGCATTTCAACGACGGTAATTTTTCCGTTGACTTCGATTTCTATCGTTTTAAGATCTGGGTTTTGAGTTGGGTCTGCGACGAATCCGATCCATTTTCCGTCTTGTTTTTTCTTGAGCATCAAGTTGACGGGTGTTGTGACATTGATGTCGAGCTCGTCTGTTTTGAGCGTCCCAGGGGCGTAGAATACGGCTTGGACGACATGTGTTGATCGTTGTTGGATTGCTTGTAGTTGGGTTGTGTTTTCTAGAATTTGAATGTCGTTTTCGTCAGCGTAGTTGCGGAGATCTTTCGTGGATTGGCAGTTTGGATAGACGATGTATTGATACGACTCGTTGTAAGGTTTGGTTCCATGCTGGATTCTGATATCGAGCACATCCATTTTTTCTGGTTTGTTTTCAATGTTCCTGTTGGCATTTCTATAGATTTTCATCCATTTGTCATTACGCTTAGTTGCCTGGATTCTAACATTTGCGTTTCCTCTGATATCGTATCCGATTTGATCGTTCCATATGAGGAGTTTGTCACTGTTCTTTATGGTTTCGTCTGTTCCAAGCATGATTGGGTTGAAGTTTTTTCCGCCTTGTGAGATTTTTGCGTCTGGGTTCCATAGTACTTGGTTGACGCATGTTCTGACTTCCGCCTTGCCGGTATCGTCCTGAATGCCTGCACCTAGGCAAACCAACGAACTTTCTAGAGCGAAATATGCCTTGTGAGCCCGCGTGCCGTAGATGTCAACCTGTGGGAATTTGGGTTCTGGTGCAATTTCGAATTTGAAGGCGCATGCTCCGATGGTACCGTCCGAAACGCCTCCTGCGAAGTTGTGCTTGCCTTTGTAGCCTCCCCAGTTCTGATAATTGTCGTGGAGTTCGCATTGTCTGGCTGTTGTGCCTGGCAATGCCGAGAATTCCCAAAAGCCCTTGAGGGTGCAGAAAGCGTCCGGTCTGAGCATGATGAACGTGACGCCCGAACCGAAGAATTCTGTATGGCTGGTATCGACATCAATGACCTCGGTGCTTGCTGACCTAGCGCTGGTCATGTTGATGCCGATGTAGTAGTTTTGTCGCCGATGTATCATATCATCGTTATTCCAGAAGTAACGATTGCCTGTGTTTTCCGGGTGTGTTCCCATGGCAATGTTTCTGATTGTCTCGATTCTTTTCTTGTGGACTGTTTCTGTTTCTGGTACGAGTTCGTCAAGTCGGTTCGCCAAAATTGCGCCGTGTTTTTGCGTATTGAAGTTTCCGAATTTGAGTGATTGCCGTCCAGGAGCCATGAGCGTGTATCCATTGGGTTGATAAATGTACCACATTGAACCTTCGGCATAATTGGCTACGAGCATGAGGTTGTCGATGTTCAGGCTTTGTTGCCAGAAAGTACCTTTTAGTCCTGTGAGTACCTTGAGTACGGCTTCGATTCCTGACATTGGGTATCCCCAGACATATCCTTGGACACCGTGTCCCCATGCGGCACCATCTGCGGTCATGGATTCCATCCAGAATGCTGATTTTCGCGTGTTCCAGCTACTGACACTTAGTGCGTTTGCACAGATTTGGTAGAGAGTGTCCAGCATTTTTGGGTTTCGGCATACGAGTGCGGCGTCAAGCAACGGTCGATATCCGAAGTTTCCACCTGTCCAGGCTCCACTGTTTCTGAAGTGTTCGAGATCAAAAGGATTGAGAACGTCAAATCTGGGTTGCTCCGTATAACATCTTGGGGCGATGATCCGGCAGAGTCTATTAACCTTGACCGCCAATGGGTCTGAAATGTCGCCGGATTCCACAGCTTGCATCTTGTCAAAGGCGCTGAAGTAGACGCTACATGCCGCAGAAGGGAGGAGAAAGGCGCCTGAACACCAGTCAAGTCGGCTTCGCGGACGCTCGATTTCCCTAGTGAAATAATAGCTTGCGCACTTGAGGAATTTTTCTTGGATTCTTTTATCATTTTTATACTTTGGCAATGCACACAATCTTGACGCTTCCACTAGCCTGGCGGCAGCGTACTCAAGCATTACCTCGACGGTTTTCTCCTCTGGATAATGGGTTCCTCTCTTGAGGAGGTAGTCGTAGATTTTCTCGTCTGTATAGTCTTCGAAGCAACCATTGTCGAGTATTTTTTCCAAGTGTTCGAGGTTTGTTTTTGCGTTTTTCTCGCTCATTGGGTTCCATGTGTTTGCCCGTTTTTTCCTGAGCATGTCGACTTGTTCGAGTTTGAGATTTAGGTTTTCGTCTTTCAGGAGTTGTTGTTTGACTTCAATTGGCGTGAAGTCGGGCCAGACGAGTGTTGGAGCCTTGTCTGGGTTTGGGATATTTACGATAAATTTTAGGTTTGGTGAATCAATGTTGCAAATGGCCTTTGGCTTGACAATATCGAGACCAAGTTCAATGTGTTTCGTGTGTTTTGGAATTTCCAATTCCCAGATGAAACGCGTTAGTCTTTCGTAGCCTGTGATGGCAAGGAGTTTTTTCCGCAATGTTTCATGCCCATCATTGTTTTTCGCTATGAGCGATACGTTTCCAATGAATCCGCCACCGATTCCCTGCAACCTAAATGACAGTTGTGCTTTCTGAGTTGATTCGAGTGGTTGGATTGGGTCGAATGCGAGTATGAAAACGACCTGTTTTTCTTCGTCGTCCTTGGTGCATGTTATGATGTTTTTCGTGTGATCGACGGTGACTGAACCGCTTTCGTCATTGGGAATGATTTGGCGTTTCTGTAGTGTTGTGAGCGTCAGGCTTTCATTTGCGAAGGTAATTCCGCATGCCAGCGCCATGGCAAGTGCAAGGGTGTAGTGCATTGATGATTTCCTGTTAAGGGTGGAGGAACCTAGTAATTGAGCGATTTTGTTCCCTGCGTGTCAGTCGTTCATCAAGGCTGGAAGATTTGATCCAGCGAGATCGCGAGGTTTGGCGGGATGCCCTGGAATTCCACTCCGATGTCCTGGGCTGCCGAAAGGATGATTGACCATGGCTTGCCGAAAGCCGCCTTCGAGCAATCCACATCGTGCCAGGATGAGTTCTGCACTCCCTTGAGGGTGACGATCTGGGCATCTCCAAAGTGCTCTCCTTGGAACTCAAAGACTAGGTTTCCGTTGGAGTCCTGAATGATGCATTGATAATGCCCGCGATGAATGCCGGTCAGCTTGACCTTGAATTGACGGGTTCCTTCCGGGACGTCGATGAAGTACTTGGCTGAACCGACGCTGGCGAGTGTCGATTTGTCCGTGAGGACCGCCATCGCCTTGATGTCGGGACCTGCCACGTGCCAATGTGCCCTCTGGTCGTCGTCGACCTGGATGGTGAAGACGTCTCCGGGGTTCCCTTGGAGTTTTGCCTCGAATGTTTTTTCGACATCGGTCGAGCATGTGAACTCTTGGATTGTTTTTCCGTTTTTGTCCTTGACGAGCACGCTGGAGTTTTCGTTTCGCTTTGGCATTGCCCCCGTAGGCGTTCTGACGATTGACGCTGTTGGGTTTTGTGTGTTGATCTTGACCAGGAACGTCTTGATGTTCGGGGCGCGGCTTCTGAGTGACCTTGCAGGCTTGGTCTTTAGGATCATTTTGCGTTCGAGGTTTTCGCTCAGGAGCGTATCGACTTGGTCAGGTTTGTGCTTCTGGTACCATTCTTGGATGATGCCCAAGGCATTGTGCATCATCAGGGTATTGCTTCCAAAAGCCTTTCCCGAGGAGCCACGGGCCCTGAACAGCATTGTTTCGATCGTGTCGTGTGCCGCGTCGATGAATCGTTTGTCACCGGTGAGCAGTCCTGCGAATGCGACAGGTTGCGGGAGCATCGAACTTCCACCTGGGTTGATGTCCCAGAGCGGCATGCCGTCAACCCGTGCTGTGTAGGGCCATCCGCATAGGTCTGGATCGTAGCTTTTCATGATCCATTCGCAGGCGGCGACAATGGACTTGGCGGCTCTGGGATCGTCAGTCACCTCGTAGTAGTCCTTGATGCCGGAGACGACGACTCCGACGAGGAAGAGCGCGTTTCCGACCGCGCCTGGTTGCTTCCCTTGATGGTCGCCGGGAAGGACATGCGGCCATGCGCCACCTTGGTCGAACTTTTGTTCTTGTAAGGCGATTTCGACGATGCGCTTGCCGGCTTCGAGGTAAAGTGGGTCTCCCAGGTACCTGTAGAGGCAGAGGATCGCCTTGACTGACCATCCTGCGCTTCGTTCGTGGGTTCCAAGTTTCTTGATCTTGTGGGACATTCCCCAGACGATGTGTTCTCCGAGCAGGACTGACGACTCGTAAGGCCTTGGGTCTGCGGCAAGGCACCATGCGTCTGCCATTCCTTCTGTCCATGTATGCCCGTTTTGTGCGTCGGTGTGGTAATCGTACCTATGTGTCCAGGTAGCCCTGTGATGGTGTTGCGACCATTGTCCTGTATGTCCGATTGAATGCTGGTGGTTTGCCCCGATGTAGTATGGGTCGGGGTATGCGTTGACGATATCGACGTCTGCCTGGTGCCTGGCTATTTGCATCGCCAGGCGGAAGTACTTCGTTTCTCCCGTTCTGACGAATTGCATGAAGAGTCCGTGTGCCGGGTCATATTCGTTGTTGGTCCAGTTCCGTCCTCGTTCACCGAATGAGTCGCCGAGGTTGAAGTATCCGTATTCCCGTTGTTGTTCCCGTCTTCTGAGTTCTGCGTCGTATTGATTTTCGAACCAGATATCCCAGGCTTTGAACTGGGCTCCCTTGGGTACCGAGACGTGGCCGAAGACCTTTGTTTCGTTGTACCATTCTGCCGGGATTACCGGTACGATCTGGCAATCCCTGTCTGCGATCAACTGATCCAGTGAGATTGTGCCTGATGGGTCGATTGTGATTCGCTCGGTGAAAGCCATGCCCCACTTGGCTCTGTACTTGCCTTCCAGGAATGGGTAAAGCAGGTAGTACGGGAGCGTTTTCCCGAAGTCCCTTGAGGGTTGCGTGGGTAGGATTCCAATCGTCAATCCGTCATTGTCCAAGGCGAATCCCTTGGGCCATCGTTGCCAGAAATCCTGGACTGCGACCCCGACCTTTGAATCTTTGGCGGTCACTTGGCAAACGCCAACGAGTCTCGTGCCTTTGGGCAGGGACGGCCAGAATTGCGTTGAGGCTTCTGCGGTTTGGTCGTCCCATTGGGCGGCCTTGAGTAGGGTTTGCCCTTGGAGTTGTGATGTGGCAAGGTCGAATGCGTTGTCCTTTGTATTTTTTGCGACGGTCAAATCGGTTGCATCTTTGATGTTGAGCTTGAGTTCGAGCGAGGTAACA
>JAGVUR010000180.1 GCA_019136135.1 Verrucomicrobiota bacterium | reverse complement strand
AGATGATTATTGCCGTGAAGAGCAGGAATGTAAAATGGAATCGCATTTTCGTTGCCTTGTTTCTTTGAAGTTTACCTGTATGGATTTGCTTGCAAAAGCTAAAGTGCTGTGTATTTTTATTAGATTGTCTGTGTTTGTATGAACAATTAAATTGCCAGGAGGCAATCATGAAGAAAATTTTAGTTTTGAATGGTCCGAATTTGAATTTGGTTGGGATTCGCGAGCCGGAGATTTACGGTGTTCGTGGGTATAGTGAGTTAGTTGATTACATTCGCAGTTGCGGCGAATCGTTGGGGGTTGAGGTTGACGTGCGTCAATCGAACCACGAAGGTGTTTTGATTGATTGGATTCATGAAGCGTTGAATGTGTTTGACGGGCTTGTGATCAATGCTGGTGGATATACTCACACAAGCATAGCGATTATGGATGCGATAAAAGGTGTTGGGTTGCGTGCCGTTGAAGTGCATTTGAGCGACATTCGGATTCGCGAGCCGTTCCGTCGTCTTTCCTATGTTGGCAAGGTTTGCGAGCGTAGCTTCATCGGGCGGGGTTTTGAGAGTTATCGTTTGGCTTTAGAATACTTGACCCTAGGTGATTCACGGTAATTGCTCAGGGCTTTGCGATGATATGTGAGAAGACGAACGGCAGTCGATTGTTGTCCTTGTCGAAGAATACATATCTTAGTTCCGTTGGATATTCTTTGATATCGATCGGCTTGGTGTAGGTTTCGTCCTTGGATTCTGGGTTTTTGCCGTCCAGTGTGTATTTGATGGTTGAGTTGGTCGAGTTTGGAATGACGACTTGACCGTTATTGTATATTGGTTTCTCCGACCAGATTTCCTGTGGCAGTGGCGATGTGATTTCGATGTCGTCGAAAAGGACATCGAATAAATCGCTGTCTGCGTTTCTTGTGTCGTAGGCGAGCATGATTCGGTTGATTGTTTGTCCGACGGCCTTGGTTTGTCCCAGGTTGACGACGACGTTTGACCACTGTCCGACCGGCCCCTTCGGCGTGCCCGTGTGTTGCGGGATTCCTCTTGTATCGGCGATGCCCAGGTCTCGCATTGGGCTGAAGTTTTCGAATGCGATGTCAAGTCCAGAATGGGATCCAAGCTTTGTGAGTGGTTTGATCCAGTATGAGACGACCATGTCCGGGGTAACGAGGAATTTTTCGCTAAAGATTGTGCAATATACGTAGGAGTAGCTTGGGTTTGTGCTTCGTCCCTTGAGTCTGAAGACGTGTTTCCCTGAGTGTGCGTCGTCTCTTTGGACGATTTCGCATGACACGTCTGCGCAATCCTTGATGTTACCCGGTGCCTTGATGATATTGTTGGGAAGGAATGTTGCTGTTGCCGGTGAATCTGCGTTTGCCGAGAGGTTTGCGCTTCGGCCTTGGGTTGGGGTGTAGTTCACGTTTGTGGCGGCGTTGGCGAACATGGCGACTTGATTCGGGTCGTGGAAGTTCGTGAACAGCGCGTTGTTGCGGGAGGTGACCGCAAATATGGAGACGGATTTGGCGTTCGGTCCCGTGATGATATGCGCGTCCAATGGACGCCCAAATTCGGCTCCCGCAATGGTGCAAGTTCCGTTGTTGACGACCACCGGGCCAGTCAAGGTGTTGAACTGATCCAGGATGACGGTTCCAGGTCCGTCCAAGACGGCGGTGTTGTTGCCTGCCCAGAATTGCGATGCGACGAAGGTCGCCTTGCCGGCAAACTTGCTGCCCGTGACGATGCTGGCGATATTCTTCTTGCCTAACGGGACAAGTTGCGCCAGTGCAAAGTCGAGTATGGAGTCCTTGTCGCATTCAAGCTTGACTGCGTGCCATGCGGTATCTGTTCCGTGCATGAGAATATCGATGTCACAATGGTTGTAGAAGGCGATGCCGTCCCTTGCTCCGTACAGGAATGTGCCGAGCATGGTTTCTCCGGTGACATTGTCGAAGGAGATTGCCTCCAGGTTTGCGCGTTGGAAATCGATGTGTGTTCCGTGTGCGCCTGGCGAGTTCTGGACTTTCAAGGGGAAGTTGCGCGGCAGCCTGACGGCATAGTGGGGATTGAACTGTATGTCAACAATATCGCCTTGTGTGGAATTGGCGATGAAGAGTCCGCGTCTGAGCAATCCTCCGGCGAGGTAGTTGATGCAATGGCCCGTGGTATCGTAGGATGCAAAATCCACAAATTGCCATGCGTTTCCAACTGTTGTGTCAACGAGCCAGCAATTTTTTCCTCTCCCCTGTATGGTCCATGGGTATGGGACTGGATTTTCCAGTGGTTGGTTTGGGTACCAGAACGTCAGTCCCCTCAGTCCTGAGTTTTGGCTCAGCGTGAGGAAAGGATCAGCGTCTTCATCGCCGTGGTTATGGTTGATCATCAGGACCGAACCGCTTGATGCAGTGTGGTGCGGGACATCGAAAATCCCTCTCAATTCGATGTTTGGCGGGACGTTGATATTAGAGTTGAAATGATACCATCCTGCGGGGACATAGACGGTTGCGGGTGCGATTGTCTTGGCGTGGTCAAGTGCTTTTTGGAAAGCGGGGCCATTGTCGGTGAGTGTTGGACTGGCTCCGAAATCGGTGACCAGCACCATGTTTTCGGGTTTGAAATCGGGGAAGAGTCTTTTGGGGGTAAAGGTTGGGCGAGCCGGAGTTGCGTCCTGGATGTTTTTTGGGAGGGGTGTGACGAAGGTTGCCGCTGTCGCGTTGTTTTGAATCTTGGCGATGGTTGCCAATTGTCCTCCAATGATGTTTGCTCCTCTAGCTTCCTTGTCCGCAATGATGGTGAACGAGTTGGCTTTTGACGAACAATTTGAGAATTGCATGTTGCCGTTGGCGATCGTTGCCTTTGGGACATTGATGCTTGAGTTTCTGAACGAGAGGATTCCCGTTCCCTCGTTGAGGATTTCGGCGTTATTGTCAAGCGCAATGAATGAACAAAGGTTGAATTGGACGTTGGTGGCAAAGAGCGTAGTAGCATGTACCGGGAACTGTGATGCTGCGAAGGACGTGTTGTAGATTGCGAGTCCGACATTGTTGAGTTCCTGGAGTTTGAGTGCGGTTTTGCAGTTGGTTATGTTTGAGTTGGCCATCACTGCATTGGTTGTTCCCCTGACGCCCTTGCAGAACAGGAATCCTGTATCGAGTCCGTCGATCGTGATATTTCGGATGTATTCCCAGTCGGAACGTCGAATGATGACACCTGATGCGTTGTCCAGATTTGCCGTGTTGGCTTTGTGTGGGAGTTTTGTGTATTTGAACGCATCGGCGGATAGGTTGATGTAGTCCAGCCTTCCGATATCGGTGCAGCTATCGATGTCGATCCCTGTTTTGAATGGTGTTATGGCCGTATTTCTGATGGTATGCAGTTCGTTGAATTTTGGACCGATTGCGACGGCCTGGTAGGAGTTGACGAATCTGCAATTGAAGATCGATTGGTTGTCTCCGTTTCGTGCGTTTACGACGGCAACGGTCCATGGGAATGGGATTGGCTTGTCCGAGGTTTGTTCGGGATACCAGAAGACAAGTTCCCTAAGTCCGGTTCCGGATTCCAGGGTGAATGCCGGTGTGCCGTCAGCCGAGTTGGTGCCGAATTCGATTGAGAATACTGTGCCGATCTCGGGGAATTTCTCGCAGAGATCCTGTCTTTCGTGGTTGTCACCCCTGAGCACGACGCCATCTTTGAGCAGGATTGGGGATTTCAGGTGGTATGTTCCGACAGGGAGGAAGATCGTGCCCCCGCCTGCTTCCGCCAATTTGTCAATTGCCTTTTGGAGTTGTGGTGCGCAATCGCCTTCAATTGGGGCGAAGACGTCTTCGGCAATGACCAAATCGCGGGTCGCAAACTTGGTTTTTTGTATGGACGGCGCCGCCATGGAGGCGGCAGTCGCAAGGCAAAAAAGAGTCAAGCAAAAGCGCATTGTCACTGCTCCTGGCTAAGGGGGAAAATAAAGGGGGATTCTTTACAGAAAAAACCGCATTAAAGCAAGGTAATGCAACTTTGATTTCAATGCAAGTCATGGGCATAAAAACAGGCAATGAAAATTCGCATTGACTTGTCATTTTTGGGTAGAAAAAGCATTGCGATGTCTTGAAGGCAACGGAAAACTAGTGCAACCGTCCCATGTCTTGATGGTTCCCAGCGGCATGGGTTCGAAGCAACTGCGGTTACTACATATAAAAATCGCCTTTTTGAGTTCTTGATTGTGTCCATGATTGGTGTACATTCATTTAGGAGCCGTTCTTGCTTTGTTTTCAGGAATCTTGAGGTGACTTATGTTTAGATTTTTCGTTGTCGCTGTGTTGTTTTCCTTGGTAGTTGTCTATGGTCAGATTAAGTACGAAGCCGAGGATGTGATCGTCAACAAGGAAGTGACGAACAAGGAAGTTTTGCTAAAGGACAAGTGGTGCATTTGGAGCACTGACGTTAACAAGCAGGCCTGGTCGGGTGGTGTGGTCGTGCGTAGTCCGATCACCTACGAGGACCACAAGACACATGACGAAGGAGCGCCTTGGCTGCATTGCCGGCTGCCTATCCCGGAGCCGGGCATCTACACGATTTCATT
>JAGVUR010000079.1 GCA_019136135.1 Verrucomicrobiota bacterium | reverse complement strand
AATCCATGATCTGCGCCTGAACCGTCACGTCCAAGGCGGTGGTCGGTTCGTCGGCAATCAGCAATTCCGGCCTGCAAGCCAGCGCAATGGCGATCATGACCCGCTGCCTCATCCCGCCTGACAATTGGTGCGGATAGTCTGAGTAGCGTTGTTCTGGCGACGGGATGCCGACTCGTTCCAGCAAAGTCAGAGCCTGTTTTTTTGCCTCTTCGCCGTTCAATCCACGATGCACGCGAAGCACTTCGCCAATCTGCCAGCCAACGGTCAGCACGGGGTTCAGCGCCGTCATCGGCTCCTGGAAAATCATCGATATCCGATTTCCCCTGACCTTGCGCAGTTCCTCGTTGTCCATCGCCAGCAAGTCCCGCCCCCCGAACATCGCCACACCGCCCTCGACAACGAAGGATTCCTTCGGCAGCAATCCTAGCAAGGACAAGGCTGAAACAGATTTGCCGGAACCGGATTCGCCGACAAGAGCCAGCAACTCGCCGCGACGCAACGAAAAACTCGCACCATCAACGGCACAGACGATCTTGCTGCCCTGACGGTAGCCAATCCGCAGGTCGCGTACATCCAACACGATATCTTTATCTTCAGACATTGTTCAAAATCCGCAAAAGCTCACTATTGACTATTGGGTCCGAAGCCTGGGATCCAGGGCGTCGCGCACAGCATCGCCGAAGATGTTCGCAGGCAAGACCAAGCCCAGCATAAACGCAAAGGCCGTACACAGCTTCCACCAAATGATGGGGTCGCGTGTCAATTCCGTCCTGGCGTCATTGATCATCGTCCCCCAGGATATGGTGTCCGAGCCAACCCCGATCCCCAGATACGTCAATGCCGCCTCGGCCAAAACCTCGCTGGAAAACCTCAAGACCGCCGTGATCAAAACCAAGTGCATCACATTCGGGACAATATGCCTAAGCAGAACCCGCCAACTGGGCACGCCCATCGCTACTGCGGCCTGCACGAACTCCTCCTCGCGCAAACGCAACGTCTCGCCGCGAAGCAAACGATACAACCCGGTCCATGATGCAATCCCCATCGCCAAGCACAGCTGAGGAAGGCCGCGACCGAATATCAGCATGAACGACGCTATGAACAAAACCGTCGGTATCGAACTCAAGACCGAGCAAATGTACTGGAGAATATCATCGACAAGACCGCCGTAATACCCCGAAGCAACTCCCAACAACAAGGCGAACGGAACCGCCAGCAACGTGGTCAGGATTCCGATGACCATCCCGGTTCTGATGCTTTTTAGGGCCTGGCAGAAAACATCCTGCCCAATCCTGTCCGTGCCCAGCAAATGGGCGCCCGGATGCTTCAAGGGAGGACGCTCGCGCAAAACCTTGCCGTCCCGGTTGACAGACTCGAGCATGAACGACTCACGGGACATCGGACTCGAATACGTCTTTTCCTTTTTCGACGAAATCCCCTTCAGAAGATGGTCCAAGGCGGATCCGCCACGATCGTAGACAACTTTCCCCGTTCGGGGATCCCGCATCAGCTCTCCGTTTTCATCCCGCAATGCATTGCGCCAGCCTACGCTGTCTATCAACGCTACCAACGTATAGAGGCACAACACGAAAAAACATATGACGGCGCCACGCCTGCGACAGACCTCGCGATAGGCCAAGCGCCAGTATTCACGACGACGCAGCCGCAACACCACCGCAATGCCTGACACAACCAGCAAGCCTACCAGCGTGTTCTGGAACCACCAGCTATTCCATATCTCAACCATAGCAACAAAACCTCTTTCACCCTACCCCAAACGAATCCGGGGATCGACCAGAGAATAGCAAATGTCAGTCAGCAGCAAGCCGACCACATACAGGAGCGAACCCAAAAACACCATCGAACGGACTATTGCAAAATCCTGTGCGTTCAAGGCCGTAATCGTATAGCCGCCCAAGCCGGGAATGCTAAAGAAATTCTCCAGCATCATATTGCCCATCATCAGCATCAGCAACTGCAAAGGGACATTCGTCAAGATGGGGATCATCGCATTCTTCAGCACATGCAGGAACAGGATTTGCCATTCGGGCAATCCCTTGGCGCGTGCCGTCCGAACGTAGTCCTTGTTGATCTCTTCCAGGAACAGCGTCCTGTACAAGCGTATGCCGCTGCCCAGGCTGCTAATCACGCCAACCAGGATCGGCAATGCCAAAAACTTCCAGCAGTCAAGTCCAGGCAAGTAGCCCGACACTGGCGTCCAACGCAGCAACTTGGCGAAAAAGTACTGCCCCGCAATGATGTAGATCAAGGTGGAGATCGACATGAACACCACGCAGGCGAACTGGGTCACCCTGTCCGTCACGCTCCCCCGGGCCGTCGCCACAAGCATCGCCAAAAACACATTGATCAGCAGCGTGGCAAGAAATATCGGAGCCGTCACGCAAAGGGAAGGCAGGGCGCGCCTGATTATCTCGTCTCCGATCGATTCGTGGGTCATGTCGGATTTCCCGAAATCTCCCCACATCATTGAAAGGCTCTTCGTGAAAAACACTGTTTTCGTCACTCGTCCGATTCCCGATGCATTTCCATTCCAGAACAAGGGGACGTCATAGCCGTGGGCTTCCTTCCAGCGCTCCACCTGGACAGGATCGGAATTCTTCTCGCCCAAAGCCTGGCGCGCCATGTCATCCGGGGAATTCACCAGGAAAAACAACACAAACACCAGCACGTTGACGCCAAGCAACGTGGGTATCACATACAAGATTCGCCTGACTATATACGCCAGCATATCACAAAACCTCAACTCCGCCAAACATACAAACGCCAGGAACCGACCAGCAGGACAAGCAGCACAACCAAATACCCGGGCCACAAGACCGGGGCATTCTCACGCTTCTGGTACTCCGTCCTCGCTTCCGATTCAATCCTTAAATTCTTCATGAACGTCTTGCCCACGTGATGGGGCTTGTAGTTCTTGAGCCAACCATGGGTCAGCACCAGGCTCATCGGATGGTAGCCCCAGCAGCACGGCGCATCCTCCTGCAGGATCTTCACCGCCTCGCCGATCAAGGCCATCCGCTCAGGTCCATTGGCCATCGTCTCGAGACGCTTGAAAACCTTGTCGTATTCGCTTGATGAATAGTTTGTCTTGTTCGACCCGCGCCCCTGGGTCGCCACGATTCCATTCTCTCCGCAAAACAAGAACAGGAAATTTTCCGGATCGGGATAGTCCGCGACCCAACCGGTGAATTGGAGTTGCCACTGCCCTGTCCGGATCTTGTCGCGGAACCGGTTCAAGTCCGTAAGCCTTTCCTCCAGGACGATGCCCAGCTGCGACATCTTATCGCGAAGCCACAAGAACGTTGACTTCGACTGCGAACTCGAACCCGATGCATCGTAGTACAAAACCAACGGCTTGCCGTCAGGACCTATCCCATTGGGATACCCCGCCTCAACCATCAGCTCTTTCGCACGCGCCAGCGGCTGGCGAACCGTCTTGCCGCTTTCAGCATCCCATTGGTCAACAAACGGATTGACACCGGCCTCGCCTTCGACGCAGCCATATATCCCGGGCGGCAAGATGCTCTGCCCGGGAACGCCACGACCATTCATGAACACGTCGATGAACTCCTGGTAATCCACGGCAATTGAAATCGCCTGCCGCAACTTCTTCTTCTCGGGCGTCAATCCCCCAACAGTCGGATCCAGCATATTGAAGCCAAGATAGTACGAGATTGCCGTCACGGAACGGGTCATCGCCATTCCCTTGGCCGCCATTTCGGGCGAAAGCCCCATGTCCCCGTTCGTTTCCAAGGTGACCGCCGCATCGTACATGTCCGAGGGAATCCCGCTGGTATCGTAATACCCCTGAAGGAACTTGATCCATATAGGAATCGACTCGCGTTCGTACTGGAAACGAATGCGCTCGATGAACGGCAAGCGCTTCCCTGAATCCGCCAACAGGCCTAAAGCCTTATCCGATTCAGACCCGGACGACGGATAGAACTCATCGCGAAAATTAGGATTCTTGACCAGGGTCAAGCCCTCGCGCAACTTGCATTCCGTCATCATGTACGCCCCCGTGCCAACAGGCCAGTTCTTGAACGAATACCCTGCGTCGACAACGCCTGGCTCGGCATAGAACTCCAAGGCCTCGAACGGCACGGGCGAAAAGAAATGCAACGCCATCCAGTAGATCGCCTGAGGATACTTGCGGGATAAGACCAGCTTGAACGTATGATCGTCAATCAACTCAAAGCCCGCCAAAGGCAATGTGCGATAGTCGGGTACGACTGGATACGATTCGAGGCGGATGCCGCGGGACTGGCTCTCCTGCTCAAGGCGCGCAACCTCGGCCTTGATCAACGATGAACATTCGTCCATGCCAAGGATGAATGACGCAAATGTGCTGTAGATCGGCGAGGCAAGACGCGTGTCGCACAACCGAGTGACCGCGACCTTGAAATCCACAGCAGTCATCTCACGTGTCCCCTGGACCGGAAACTCGCTCAAGGAGGAATAGGCTTTCAAGGACTTGGAATCGACGCCCGCGTACGCCCCCTTCCCGTCAGTACCAACCCCAAAGCAAGGATGGGGCTGGTACTTGATCCCGCGCTTGACGCGAACCAAGTACTCGACCCTGGATACGGCGTCGCTTGGCGGATCGCCGGTCAACACCTCGCCTGACTTGCCGTAGTAAACGGGAACAGGAACCGATTCCGCCAGCATCGGCACCAATTCATACGGGCGCTTCAGGTAATCGTAGCATACAGGCATCTCGACGATGCTGTCCAACACCTCGCCTTCGTGAACATAGTACGATACAGCAGGATCGAATGTCTTGAACTCGGAACTGTAATTCGTGAAGTAGGTATCCGACGACGAGAAGCCCGACGGCCATGGGTCGTTCGTGCACCCGCGCAACAACACTATGCACAGTGCGCAAAACAACAAAAGCAATGCCGTCAGAACAACGCGGAGACGAAAGCCGCTCTTCCTCGCCAAATCAACACCAGACGAACTAGAACCATCTTCAGTCATTTTGCACCAATCGTATCGTCTTGATCTCAAACGGCTTGAAGGTCAATGCCAAAGCCTCCCCGCAGCATGAGCAAACATGGCACTTCAAGGGTTTTCCAGTTTCGATGGTCTCCAGCATGTCTGTCTCAAGGATTTTCCCAAACGGCAAGTCAAAGTGAAGTTCGCAAGAAGTCTGGACATTGTTCGCCTCGTACATCCGAAGAATGAGGTCTCCGGAGCCGTCTTCGGCGCATTTCAATGTCTCCAGCACGATGTTTTCATGGTCGCACATGAACAGGCTTCCCGAGGCGCTATCGCCCATATGGGAACGGACGGGATAGTTCAAGTCATATCCCTCGCGGATTGCGTAAAGCACGTTGGATTCCATTTCCTCAGGCATCCAGAAAGTAAAGCCATAGGTAAAGGTCTGGATTCCCTTGTCGGCGGTATGGTCGGGCGCCAACGGCGACTTCAGGAGCGTCAGGTTGATGCTGTTGCCTTCCACGTTGACCCCATACTTGCAGTCGTTCAGGACCGCTGCTCCACGCTGTCCGCCTTCCACCAATGCCGTCCACTTCTGGTTGCAGACCTCGAAGCGATTGGCATCATATGGGCGTGTGGCGTGCGTCGGACGGCTCACGTATCCGAACTGGATTTCATGGAGCGCATCGTCGGCATGGACATTGACGGGGAAGTTCACCTTGAGCATCTTGTGGCTTTCCCTCCAGTCGATGGTCGTACGAAAATCGATTCGGTTGCCCGAAGCGGAAAGGAAGATGTCCTGGACCAGCTTCGACTCGTTGAGCTGCCGAGTCACTCTCAGGATTCCGAAGACGGGACCCTGGGCGATCACCTCGACATTCGCCTTCGCCTCCAGTTCCAGCGGCGTCAGCTTGTACATGCTGTCAATATCCCACGCATCATAGCAGCCGGGCACGTCCTTGTACATCCGGAAACTGTTGCCGGAACCCGCCATCATCTCAACGTCAAACTCGAGATCGCGCGCTCCGACCAATTCGCCCAACTTGTTGAACTTGAATTCCTTGAACATATTCCGCATCGTGGTCTTGGTGACCTTGACGCCTTCCCCGGGCTCCCCTGAACACGGCTCGTCTTCGACGATGGTCACCCAGCCGCACGGCGGAAGCCAAAGCTCCGCATAGGTTTCGCCTTCGTACTCCTGAACGGGAATCGATTCAGATAGCTCATCGTCATCGTAACGGCATCCCTTGAACGGAATCTTTACGACGACCCAACGGGCAAACGACAAGGAGTTGAAATACGTGCACTTCTTCCTGGAACGCTTCAGGACCATGCCGCCTATGGCCTTATCGACCAATGCGTTCGCCTCCTTCAGTATCTCGTCGTACAGCGCCTCGGCCGCCACGTAGACCTCGTGGATCGACGATCCCGGGATGATATCGTGGAACTGGTTGAGCAAAACCCCTTTCCAGAGCTTGTCCAGCTGCTTGGCCGGATACATGGCAGGCCCAATGCTCGCGGCGAGACCGGCGGCCCAAAACTCCAGGTCACGCAAGGCTTTTTCGCACAATCTGTTTCCCAGCTTGGTCTTCGCCTGCGAAGTATAGGTTCCTCGATGGCACTGGTAGTAAAGTTCGCCGACCCAGGTAGGTAGCCGTTCCGCCTTCGAGAACTGCTGAAGCAACTCGCGAGGCTCCGCGATCTTTGTCTTCGGCAACCCTTCCAGGTCCGCCTCTCGGCGAAGGAACTCAAGATGCTCGCGCTGGGGACCGCCCCCGCCATCGCCATGCCCGAACGGAACAAGGCGCGCATTGTGGACGGCATCCTTCTGGACGCGCTCGCGCCAACGGCTCATGATCGCCTGGGGATGGGTGAATGAATTGTAGTCGTTGTGCAAGTAGGACAGGATCTTCGTCCCGTCAATCCCCTGCCACCAGAAGATATTGTACGGGAATGGATCGCCCCCGTTGTACGTCCAGAAAATCTTTTGCGTGCTGAACCACTTGATCCCGCATCCCTTCATGATCTGCGGAACCGCGCCGCTGTACCCGAATACGTCAGGCAACCACATGAGCTCCGTGTCAATGCCAAACTCGTCTTTGAAAAACCGCTTTCCAGTGATGAATTGGCGGATCAAGGCCTCGCCGCCGGATACGTTGGTGTCCGCCTCGACCCACATTGAGCCCTCGACCAGCCACTGGCCGCGCTTCACGGCTTCCTTGATCCGCTCGTACAAATCGGGATACAATGTTTTCACCCTATCATAGAGGAACGCCTGGCTCTGCAGGAACTTGTACTCGGGATATTGGTCCATCAGCGCAAGCTGGTTCGAGAATGTCCTGACGCACTTGCGCTCGGTTTCCTCCAGCGTCCAAAGCCAGGCAACGTCAATATGGGAATGCCCGAAGCAATACATCGTCGGTGCCGTGCTGCCGTTCTTGCAAGCAAGCGCCTTCGCCAGAACCTTGCGTCCCTCGACCAAGGTCTTGTCACGCTCCTTTTCGGGAAGTTCAAGGTCGACGACTAGGGTAAGCTCCTTCAGCGCCTCGTCGATCTCGGCGACCCGAAGCGAATCCTTGTCGGCGATCACGTCGCGCAATTGCATGAGGCATTCCATGTCCAGCCAGAGCTGGAATGCTTCCTCGTTCCAAATGCCGAACGTGCTTCGTCCCAGGCGCTGTGGTGCCGGGACATACTCTTTTGGCTGGAACCATTCGGGGCGCGGACCGCCGCCGGTCGTGCGTGGATTGCCGCCAAATGTCTCGACAAGCAACTCGAACTTCTCGTTCCCCTTCGCCTCGGCTGTCAGCAAAAGCTCCCGTCCGCTGTGGTCGCGGGCGCCTTTGCTCACCCCGTTGACCCAGATGACCGATTCCATTCCGCCAGGTTCAAGCTTCAAGACAATACGCTTGCCCCTTGCAGACTTCGGTAGAGTTATTGTTCCCTTGAACCAACCCAAATCCCATTCGCGACCCCATACCTCGCCGACGCCAATGGGACGAAAATCCTGCTTTTGAGCCTCTGATGGCAACATGCTGCCACCAGTCACAAAACAAGACAGCTCGACCTCACCCAGCTCGCTATAGAAAATCCTCGGCAAAGCACCCTTCCACAAATCAACGCGCCGACGCCATTCGATTGACATTGCCATCTCGTTTGCTCCTGATTAATTGCAACTCACACAAACAAACTACTTGATGATCGCCACCGGGCACTCGACTTGATCCAGCAACAACTGACGCGCCTTCGTGCTTGCATCCTGGGAATGGACCGATTGCTTCCAACCACCCATGATCACGAGGTTGACGTCGCGCTCCTTGACCATGCTGACGATCTCACTGTCAAAACGACCGGTTACCAACTTCGTCTCTATCCCGACAGACTCCAAGCCCGCAGTCAGTCGGGCATTTTCCAAATAACGGTGCCCTTTCTTCTCCATTTCCTGGCGAAACTCGTCACGTTCCTCGGGCAAGATCACACGCATCTGGATCAGATAGTCCATCATAGCCGTGTCAACAACGTACACGGCAAGCAGAAGGGCGTCCATCGCGCGTGCCAGCCCAAGTCCGTAGGACAACGCATCAAGCGACTGCTGCGAACCATCGACGACCAGCAAAACATTCTTGGTATACTGAGGCGGTTCAACCTCGGGAAGAACAACTTCCGCTTCCGTTTTCTTCTTCTTGTGTCCAAACAACCACATGGAAAACGCTCCTATTTCTTGCTTGTATTAACCTAATCAAGACAATTGTCTAACATACCCCATACTTCAATAAATAAAAATCTTCGCAAGAAAAAAGCAAAAAAACAGATGGTTTTGACATGTGCCACAACATCGAATGCTTGCAAATGCATGTGAAGCGGATCTTGCGGATTTTAACGAAATCTTATGGGGCAGTTCATGCAATGTGCCTCAAAGCGATAGGTTTTCCAGAAAAAGCATTTGTAAAATAACGACAATAAACTCGAACATATTGGAAAATCCCGTTATTCTTCAAGTGATTTGTTTCCCGGGCATGGCATAAATCAAGCCTTGTTGGAACCGACCTTGGCAACGGAAGCCGGGCATATCGCCAAATATCCCGTCAAGGCCTGTCACAATTAGTCCTTTTTGTTGTTTATCATGCATGGCAAGTTGAAAAATCGCCCTTTTGGATGTCCATTATAGCAATGCGATTCGCAAACCCAAAAGCATATGACAGGAGAAAAACCAATGAAAGAAACTCTACTTAGACGAAGGACCATCAGATTCTACAAGCAAGTCGACGTCGCCAGAAAAGACCTGGAAGACCTGATAGACGTGGCGCGAACCACCTCCAGCGCCTCGAACAGCCAGCTGCTCAGGTACATCGTCGTACATACTCCTCAGCTTGCCCAGGAAGTCTTCAAGCACACGGCATGGGCAGCCTTGGTCAAGCCGAACAGAACCCCGGTTTGGGGCGTTTCGGCGCCGAGGACATTTATCGCCGTCATCGCGCCTGTAGACGCAAAGCCCATCACGTTCGCCGACGCAGGCGCCGCCATCCAATCGATGCAGGCGCTCGCAACCCACAAGGGACTTGGCTGCTGCTGGCTCGGAGCCATCAACAGACAAAGGCTAAAGGAGATCTTCAAGCTCAATGATGCACAACAGGTCCTCTTCCTGCTCGCAATCGGCGTCCCAGACGAAAAACCCGTCTCGGAAGACGTGGATTCGCCGGACAAAGTCGATTACTACCTCGACGACAAGAACGTCCTCCATGTCCCGAAGCTGGACGCAAAATCCGTTGCGACCTGGAGATGACAACCAGTAATTCGGTGTTTCACTTTTGATTTCATTTTTGAACAATCACCTAGGACACACTATATTACCTGCTTGTCGTAATCCGTATTTTAATAAAGTTTTACTATAGCAGTCTTGAGATGTCAAATAGAGAAGACCCAACCAAAAAATTTACACCTAGTGCTCAGCAGGTACTTGGCCTTTCGAAGCGGGAAGCCAAGGACCTGGGTCACCTTGCCGTTGATTCCCGCCATCTTCTTCTTGGTCTTCTTCGCCTGGGTTGCGGTGCCGCGGCAAACACCTTGAAGAACCTCGGCGTCACCCTAACCCTGGTCCGCAAGCAGATCTCGATCCTTGACGGGCATCCTGCCTCGGACACGAAGCTGGAAGGCGAACTTCCCTGGGCGCCTGAAGCCAGGTTGCTCTTTGATGCCGCAGTCAGGGAAGCGAAGTCGCTGTCCTTCGACTATGTCGGGACAGACCACCTTTTGCTGGGCATGCTTAGGTTTTCCGATTGCCAGGCGGCGAAAATCCTCCGAGACCTCAACGTGGACACGGAAGCGATTCGCAACGAGCTGATTAGGTCGCTGGATCCAAGCTACCTGCCTCCGATTCACGGCAAGGATTCCTCGCAACGCGACCTGGAAGGCAACATCGTCCAGGAAGACATCAGGCAAGGCGAGGAACGGTACCCGGCGCTCAAGGCATTTGGACGCAACCTGTCAGAACTCGCCGAAAAGAACATGCTGGACCCGGTCATCGGACGCGCCAAGGAAATCGAACGCGTCATCCAGATCATCTGCCGGCGATCCAAGAACAACCCCGTGCTGATCGGGGAAGCCGGAGTCGGCAAGACCGCCATCGTGGAAGGATTGGCGCAAGCGATCGCAAGCCGCAAGGTCCCCGAAAACCTCAGGGACCACAAGGTTATTGCACTTGACCTTACGCTCCTCGTCGCCGGAACAAAGTACAGGGGACAATTCGAGGAACGGCTCAAGACCGTGATGGACGAGATCAGAAGATCCGGAAAGGTCATCCTTTTCCTGGACGAACTGCACACCATCGTCGGAGCAGGCGCGGCGGAAGGCTCCATGGACGCCTCGAACATACTCAAGCCCGCCCTGGCAAGGGGCGAAATCCAATGCGTCGGGGCAACGACGCTCAACGAATACAAGAAAAGCATCGAAAAAGACGCCGCCCTGGAACGCAGGTTCCAAACCGTCTTCGTCCATCCGCCAAACAAGGAAGAGACGCTCGAAATCCTCAAGGGACTCTCAAGCAGATACGAGGAACACCACCATATCAAGTACTCGGAAGAAGCGCTGAAGGAAGCAGTGACCCTTTCGGACAGGTACATCCCTGCGAGACATCTTCCCGACAAGGCGATCGACGTCATTGACGAGGCTGGCTCAAGAACGAGAATCGTCAACCTCATACCACCGCCTGACCTCGATGAACTGGAGAAAAAAGCCGAAGAGGTCGGAGCGGAAAAAATCTCCGCAATCAACCAGCAAAAGTACGAAGAGGCCGCAAAGCTAAGGCTCCGGCAAAAGGAACTGGAAGGACAAATCGAAGCCATCAAGAAAGAATGGCACCAAAAACAGGACGACCAGGTCAAGACGATTACCACAGATGATATCAGGGCAGTCGTCTCAAGCATGACGGGCATCCCCCTCACGAGAGTCGAAGAACAGGAAACCGAAAAGCTCCTCAGGATGGAGGAGGAACTCAAAAGGATGGTGATCGGACAAGACGAGGCGGTGAAGACCATCTCAAGGGCACTGAGACGCTCAAGGGCGGAGCTCAAGGATCCGAAGAGGCCTATCGGCTCGTTCTTCTTCCTGGGACCGACCGGAGTCGGAAAGACCTATCTCGCAAAGTGCCTCGCGGAATTCATGTTCGGGGACCCGGACGCGCTGATCAGGGTTGACATGTCGGAATACATGGAAAAGTACAATGTCTCCAGGATGATCGGCTCGTCGCCGGGTTATGTCGGATACGAGGAAGGAGGACAACTGACCGAAAGGGTCAGGAGAAGACCCTACTCCGTCGTCCTCTTCGACGAACTCGAGAAGGCGCATCCCGACGTCTCGAACATCCTCCTGCAAATCCTCGAGGAAGGCCAGCTGACGGACGGACTCGGACATACGGTCTCCTTCAGGAACACGATCATCGTCATGACGTCGAACGTCGGGGCAACGCAATTGGCAAAGCCGCTGTCGATGGGGTTCAAGGCCGACCACTCGCCCGAAGCGGAGCACGAAAAACTCAGGGAACGGCTCGAAGAGGCCGCCAAAAAACACTTCCGTCCTGAATTCATCAATCGGCTGGATGAACTCGTCGTCTTCAGGGAACTGGGACGTGAAGACATCGCAAAGATCTTCATCTGCGAAATCGACAAGATCGACCAGCGGCTCAAGGGAAAGCAAGGTTCGCTCCTCATCCCCGATGACGCGATCGACTTCCTCATCGAGCAAGGCTTCAAGCCGGAGTTCGGAGCCAGGCAAATCAGGCGCACGGTCGAACGGCATATCGAGGATCCGCTTGCCGAACTGATCCTCGCACAATCGCCAGAAGACCCCTTCATCGCAAAGGCATCCTACAACAGCGAACAAAAAAGACTCGATTTCGTACTCGAACAGAAGGAATAACCGAAACGGGAACCCTATGCAACTCTCAAACTGGATCCTGATTTACTCGCTGGCAATATTGCTGATTCCCTTGGCGGGATATGTCCTCTTCATCATCAGGGACGGAAACATCGCCTGGGAACTCTCGCACACCAGATTGGGGCGCTGCACAAGCTGCCAAAGGGTCTTCCTCGTCAAGCGACATGCGCTGGCGCCAAGATGCCCGAGATGTCACGCCGTTACGGTGACATACCTCTCCAAAAACTAGACGGGAAACCGCGACAAACCTATGAGAATCATCGGCGGAACAGCACGCGGCATTAGACTCAAAGCCCCTCCCGGACAAGATATCAGGCCGACGGAAGACAGGGTCAAGGAAACCCTGTTTGCAGTGTTGGGAGACCTGGCCGGCAAAACCGTGGTGGACGCTTTTGCAGGCTCGGGATCGCTGGGACTCGAGGCGATCAGCCGGGGAGCCGCAAGGGTCATAGCGATCGAACGAGTCCAGAAACATTGCGACGCAATCAGGCTCAACCACGCCGCAGTGGCAAAAGCCATGGAGGCTACGGGAAACCAACCGGGAACCTTTGAACTCGTCAAGGCAGACGCGGCAACGATCGACCAAATCCTCAAGCCATACTGGGGACAAGTCGAAATCGTGCTCGCAGACCCCCCATACAATACACAAAAAGGAGAATTTGGCGCCGCAGAATTCCTGCTCAAGCCAAATTGGGATGCTATCCTGGCAAGCGACGCAATCCTCGTGCTGGAACACGAAACAAGAACACCTTTGCCATGGAACCCAAAGTCAAACTGGAAACTCCTGAAAAACAAAACATTCGGCATCAGGGAAACCAGCTTCGCGACTTTCCTGAAAACAGGAGAAGATCAATGCTGAAAGCCAATGAACTCGTCAAGACTTTCGGCGCCAGAACCGTCGTCGAGAACGTCTCTTTCAAAGTGCAAAAAGGCGAAGTCCTCGGCTTCCTGGGACCTAACGGGGCAGGGAAATCAACGACGATCAGAATGATGACGGGATACCTTGCCCCAACAAGCGGCTCGGCAAGTGTCGGCGGATTCGATGTCGCCGAAAATCCGGTCGAGGCAAAAAGACTATTCGGATACCTGCCCGAGAACTCTCCGCTCTACCAGGAAATGACAGTCGGCGGATTCCTCGACTTCTGCGCACATGCCAGGGGAATGGACAAGTACCAACGAAAAGACGCCGTGGAAAATGTCCTGCAACGATGCAGCCTGGAGTCCGTTGCCAAGCAAGTCGTCGGAACGCTCTCAAAAGGATATTCACGCAGGACTTGCTTCGCGCAAGCGCTGCTCCACGACCCGCAGGCGCTCTTCCTTGATGAACCGACGGATGGGCTGGACCCAAACCAAAAATTCGAAATGCGGAACCTGATCAGGTCAATGGCGAAGGACAAGAGCATCCTTGTCTCGACCCACCTCCTCGACGAGGTGGAGGACATCTGCACAAGAGTCATCATCATCGACCAAGGACGAATCGTACTCGACTCGCCAATTCAGGACGTAAAGGGAAAGCTCTTCGAACAGTTCAGGAAACTGACCTCCCATTGACGCCATACAGACCACTAGACTGACATGACAGCATATGCCATAGCAAAACGAGAACTGAAAGGGTATTTCTGCACCCCGATCGCCTATATCTTCCTGATTGCCTTCCTGGTGATGGCATCGGCGGCGACCTTCCTGGTCGGAGATTTCTTCGCCTTCAACGAAGCCTCGTTGAGGACATTTTTCTTCTGGCTTCCCTGGTTGTACCTGCTTCTCGTTCCGGCGGTTGGAATGCGCCTGTGGTCCGAGGAGCGTCGCCAGGGCACCTGCGAACTGCTTCTCACCTTGCCGGTCACTCCGGCTCAGGCCGTCGCTGGCAAATTCCTGGCCGGCTGGCTTTTCCTGACGTTCGGCTTGCTCCTTACATTTCCGCTTCCCATTACTGTCGCAATCCTGGGCAATCCGGATTTCGGCTCAATGGCAACAGGCTACTTCGGTACCTTCCTGCTCGCTGGCGCATTCCTCGCAATCTGCTCGCTTACGTCGGCCTGCACAAAAAACCAGGTGATCAGCTTCGTCGTCTCCGCAGTCCTTTGCCTTGTCCTCGTCCTGGCAGGACACGCGCCAACGGCACTGCTCCTCGCAAAATGGGGACTCGATCCGCAAATCACCGCAAAGGCGGCAAAATTCAGTGCGATCCTGCACCAGGAAAACTTCCAGCGAGGCATCATAGCGGCAAACGACCTGGCCTACTACGCACTGCTCATTCTCGCAACACTGAGGATCAACCAGGCGATCATCGAATGCCAACGGGGATACAATCAAAAATCCGAACAAAAAACAGCCTGGAAAATCGCCACCAACCCAATCGTCCAAGCCGTCGCGGCTGTCGTCGCAATCGCATCGGCGGCTTTCCTGATCGCGAAAACCAACCTCGCAATCGATTGCACGGACGACAAGATATTCACACTGTCGAAATCCACTAAAAACGTGCTCAAGGACATCGACAGGACACTGACGATCGACTTCTACAGGACGATCGATCTGCCGGGACTCCCGCCGGCGTTCAAGACACATGCCAGAAGACTCGACGACCTGCTTGCGGAGTACGAACGCCAGGCAAACGGGAAAATCAGAGTCAGAAGACATCTCCCGGCCGTCGACTCCCCGGAAGAAGAACAAGCAATCGAATCAGGTGTCATACCCCAAAACCCGTTCCCGAACAAACCCGAACTCAGGGTCTACCTGGGACTGGCTTTCTCGCAAACGGCACGGCGAAGCCTCGCAATTCCTTTCCTGAGCCCGGAAAGAGCTACGTTCCTCGAATACGACCTCACCAAGACAATCGCTAAAATGACACCGGCGAAAAGAGCAAACGTCGGAATCATAAGCCCGTTGAAAATCCTCGGCGGAGTCGATATCGTCAACCAAAAGGCAACACAGCCCTGGGCACTCGTCGAACAACTCAAGGAAAACAACGTCAACCTCATTCCATTGCCTGAAGATTGTGACAAAATCCCGGACTCCATCGACGTCCTCCTGATCGCACACCCGCAAGACACTCCAGATCAAACCGCCAAGGCCGTGGACGAGCATATCCAAAACGGCGGAAATATCGCCATGTTCCTCGACCCTGCTTGCTGGACAATGATGCAAACTAAACACGCTAATCTTAGATACGCACCATGCGACTCCTCCGAACTGAAAAAACTAACCGACGCCTGGGACGTGCAATTCTCAGTGGACAAGACCATCGTCGACATCAACCTCGCGACAATCCTGATCAACAGAAAGGGAGCAACGACAAGGCACCTGGACTGGCTGACCTTGGATTCCCAGAACTTCGTTGACCAAAAACTTACAGCCGCCCTTACGACTATGGAACTCTTCAAGGCGGGAAATTTCACGGGCACGCCTGCGCCAACGCTGACGAAATCCACCGTCATCTCATCTTCGAACCAAGCCCAGGCCATCCTCTCCTCCATGACCTTCAGGTCGCCACAGGACATCCTGATAGACTTCAAGCCCGAAAACCAACCGCTGGACATCGCCATCAAGCTGGAAGGTGTCTTCCCGTCACCATTCGGACAACAGCAGAACCCGCCGAAATCCGCCACGGCAATCCTGGTTGGAGACGCGGATTTGCTACATGACGCAATGTCGGTCAAACGAGGAAACCACAACCTGCAGTTCCTGCTCAACATCGTCGATACGCTCGCCGGTGGTGATACCTTCGCGGACATCAGAAACCGCGCCAACATCACAAGACCGCTGCTCAAAATCCAAAAAATGGAGGATGATGCGCAACGAGACTATCAGGCCAGGCTCGAAGACTTCGAGGAAAAATACAAAAACGCAAGAGACAAGCTACTGGAACTCGACAGGCAGAGGAGGCTCGAAGAGCAAAAACTCCTGACTGTCGAACAAAGACAGCAATTCCTGAATCTCAAGAAACAGGTCTCCGATGCCAATCGGCAACTCCGTCAACTCAGAACCAACATCAGACAATCGATCGAATCCTATCAATTCAAGCTGATCCTTGCCAACCTCGCCGTCATACCGACGCTCCTGGCGCTGACGGGAATCGCCGTCGCCTGGAAACGAAGCCGCTGACCCAATTTCGACCGAGCAAGACCATGTCACATAAAGAAGCAATCATCAAACTGGCAATCGCAACCGCCCTCTTGATCGCCGCAATCATCGTTGCAATTCTCCCAAGACACAAGGACGAGGCAACTGCCCAGGGCGAATCAATCCCGCTCCTCCCCGCAAACTTCAATGCGGACGATATCAAGCATATCATCGTCGAAAACACAACGGCGACAACGACGCTCTACCAGGATGGGGACGCATGGAAAATCAGGGAGCTGGACAACGTCACAGCCAACCGCCAGGATATCGACGCACTCGTATTCGCACTCTGCAGCGAACAGGCAGTCACGGAGCACATCCCAAGGGAACTTCAGGACGAAGCCGGCTTCCCACCACACCAGACAGGCGCTTCAATCAATATCTGCGACGAAGACGGCAACTCGATCGCACGATTCATTCTCGGAAAAACCATTGACAACCATGCCGGGGAACCCGTCAAAAGATACGTTACGCTCAACGACAACCAAACCGCAACAACGCAATTCCTCTTCCCCCACGCACAATGGACACCCCTCCAGTGGATGGCGAAGGACATCCCGGAACTGCAGCACATCAAGCAAGTCACCTATGTCAAAATCAATTCCCCGCAGTGGATCATCACGTCGTCCCATGGGCGTAACTTGCTCAAGAACGTCCAGGAAGGCATGACACAAGACCAAAATGCCGTCGACGCCGCCATCAACGCGATCCGCAACATCAAACTGATCGGATTATTCAACGATAAAACCCCGAAAGGCCAATTGGAATTCCAAGACACCGCGCTTTTCATAGTCAATAGAGTCGATGACCTCATCGTTTTCATTACCCTTACAACAAACAAAGACGGAGACATCGCAGTGCAACTGGCGGCCGAACCGCCGCCAATCTCGCAAAAACTAGACGGACAACTCCAGGACGACGAGGAAAACGCAAAACGAAGGCAGGCACTGCAAAACAATGCCGAAAAATTCAACGCAAAATACCAAAAGTGGATCTTCAAGACCACGCCGGACGTATTCCAATGCCTGACTAAACAACACGGAGAGCTCATAAAAAACTTGCCGTGAATATCTAAGGAGCCGTTCAAAATTTAACAAACCAGACAATTTGCATTGCTTTCAAGGGGAAACTGAAAGTTTTTTCTTTTCAAGCACTCATTCGATTGGGAATTTTAATTTTTGGAGTTACAGTATAGATATTAGCCCGATTTTTAACCTTGGCACTTTGAAAGCGCCTGTTTGGGTACGCGATTCCTATGCCGAGGACGATTTAGGACAGACAACCCCAGATTACCCATCTGAACGGAAACGAGTCAAAAAGTCCGCCATTTGAGAACAACAAAATGACATGGAATAAAATCGACAAGCTGACAACCGCCTACCTGAAGGCACCAGGGGAACCGGCGGCGACAGCCCTTGACAATTGCCTCAAGAGGACTCAGGATTCTCTCCAGACTTTCGCTCTCTATTTCATCAGGCCGCTGGTGGGAATGGGGGAGGCAAATGCCGCTTTCCTTCTCTCAGATAAAGGCGCCTATCCGGAATGGGCGTGCCAATACGACGAGGAAACTGCAACCTTTAAAATCAATCCCATTGGAGTACTTGCCTTCAGGGACGAATGCCAACAGGCCGGCGACCTGGTCAAAACCCAGGAAGGAAGGGGAGACTTCAGAAAATATAGGCTCCTCGCATACCTTACCGAACTCAATAAGCTCCCGCTCAAGTACCTCTTCTTCCTATCGCTGTTCAGAGAAGTCGCAAGAGTGATGGAAATTACAAGGGCAGACAAAAGACGTACAGCAAATAACCCGCCTTCGCCAGACGAAGAAGAATACCTAAGCTACCTTTGGGCCTTTAAGGAACTCGAAGAGGCAATGAAAAAAATCGCAAAGATCGACATCAGGGTCGACTATCAGATTTCATGGTATGCTTCCGATTGGACGACCATCAACACAACCAACTGATCCCAACCTTATCATATGTACTCCTTTTTCCTGGTTTCCCTTGTCCTCGCCGCCGGCTTGGCTTTTTTAGCCGGTTCGTTTCACTTGTTGCCACAGAATTCCGCTCTCCAGGAAAAAATGCCGACATGGCCCAGGAAGCCCATCCTGCCAGGGTGCGTGATCGGCGTAGTCGCCCTTGTCTGGTCCGCCTATCACGGTTGCTTGATGCTGGAAGGACCGCTGGAAAAACTCCATCCCTACGTCTGGATCCTGGTTCCCGTCTCGACAATCCTCTGCATGTTGTACCTCGACTACCTGAACGCCAGGGCCTTCGGCGGCTTCGTCACCCTCGCCGCCAATTTCCTGATTGCCCAGGCTTTCATCCACAATATCCCGTGCAGGGGCTTCTATTCAAGCATCTGCCTCCTGATCGGAGTCGCAGGACTTGTCGCCATCGGCCTGCCCTGGAGGATCAGGGATTGGTTCACGATCGCCAGCAAAAAACCAAACGTCGCCAGATTTTCGGCGATGGTGCTTGCCGCCATCGCCGTCTTGCTCGTCGCATTTCCAGGCATCTGGATGTTCCTCAAGCCGAAAAATTGATTGTTTCCACGACTCGAATGATTCTATCCGTGATGGGAAGAAATGAGTGTGTCAAAATACTTCATTTCATCCTTCATGGGTTGTATGAAATGCGGGCGAAAGATGCAACCGTACAAGGCTTCCGCAAGATGCTTGAATCATAGAGGCAATAGCATCTGCCCGTCCCAATATTGGAGTTTCCTTCGAAGGAATGGACTACCGACATGGCAATATGATAGGCAAATGGCGGAGGTACCGAATTGCCGATTTGCTTGTATTTGTGAGATTGGGAGCCACAGAATTCATAGTTGTCTGGGAAGCCTTGCAGACGTGCGGCCTCACTGACGGTTATTCGCCTCAAATGCGGTGGGACTGTGATGGAATAGGCGTCGAAAGGCTGCCCTGACATCAAAAATTCATGCCAATTTTTCAGCCAATCCTCTGCCTCAGCATCTTGCAGGAGCTTCTCATCAATGATGGGAGTCTTGTTCCCCCCCATCGAGGCCGGCAACGTCTGCGAGGGTCGGTCGAGGTTGATTGGGCGTCCCATGCCATTGAAAATCATTCCTGCATACGGCGATTTCCTCAATACAGGATAGGAAGCAACCGTTATTTTCGCCTTGCACACCCCTTGGTTGTTGCCGTCGCCTGGAGGGTCAAGCCCCTGGAGAGCTTCGCGGGCTGTTATGATCCTGTCACTTTTTTCAGGGAATTGAATCCTGTCCAGTGTATCAGTAGTGCCAATAAGAATCATTCGTTCCCGCTTCTGCGGAGTATCATAATCACTGCTGTCAAGCACCATATACCTGGTATTGTATCCCATATCATGATACTTTGATAACAACCTTTCCCTGACATCTGCAAACTTCTCAAGTTTCGCCAAGGCTGCAACGTTCTCCATGACAAAGTATCGAGGACGTTTTGTCTCCACAACATCCTGAAATGCGAATATCAAGTCGCTCCTTGGGTCATTTTTATCCATTTTCCCGGCCACGGAGAAACCTTGGCAAGGTGGTCCCCCGAACACAAGGTCGCAGTCAGGAAGTGTACTGTAGTCGATATCCAACATGGAGCTGCATACAATATGTTCACCTATGTTTTTCTTGTATGTTTCACAGGCATTCTTGTCAAAGTCATTAGCCCACAATATCTCCACACCGGCACGTAGGAAGCCTATGTCCATTCCACCAGCGCCGCTGAAAAGTGATATCGCCCTAATTTTTCCCATATTTATTTTTTCTCCGAATCGCAAAAAATCTTTCCGAATCCGTGAAATAACTCCTCCTCCAAAAAATCAACCAAACAAAATAAAGACAAACAAATGGATAACGGATTGCAATACATTCAGAAATTGCGGCCTGTATTATCACCGTTCACCAAATGAAGATGTCATTACTTAAGCTTATGCGAAATTCTGAAAAAATCAACCCAAATGACGGATTTTTCCTTGAAAAACATCTCCTTGGCTCCTATCAAAAGGCGTGATGCAGAAATTTACTTCACGGATTCAGGAAGAAACCTATCCCCGCACCATCTTGGCGAACTTTAAGCATCGTTCATACGCATCCCGTGCAAATTCCGGGATGTCTTCCTTGTATGGCGTGCAACGGGTAGCGACTTCGAAGCTGATTTCCCTTGGATAGGGCGATGCCGCCAGGATCTTGGCAAAGCGCTCCCAGTCCAATGTCCCGTAGAAAGGCGGCTGGTGCTGGTCGCCCTGCCCGTCATTGTCATGGATGTGCAAAGCCGAAAGCCTGTCTTTCAGGGCGTCGAGATGATCGAGGCCGCGACAATCGCCTATGTTGCCATGACCGCTGTCAAAGCACAAGCCCAGTATTTCAGGCGGATATTCCGACAACATTTTCTCGATCACCTGGAACGTATCGTAGGCCATGTTCTCAACCGCGATCGGTACGCCTAGTTCGATGATCAACGGGCTCAGCTCGTCAAGGGATTTCCGCAACTGGTCAACCTGGCGCCAGATTGCGGCCTTGTTCGCCTCGGGCGTATTGCTCCCGATCGCAGGAATATGCATCATCACAGTCCCAGTGCCACCCAGGAAATGGTGCATCCGAAGGCGATTCGCAACCAGTTCAACTCCGGCGCGGCGGATGTACTCCACCTCGGAAAACCAGTTCTTCTCGGGACCGACAGAACCATGGACGTCCAGCAATGCCAAGCCATATCGCTCAAACCATTCCTTGATCGCCTCCATTTCGCTGGTCACGTACATGAAGTCCGTGCACCATTGGTGGCACCAGTGGACATGGGTGAAACCCACTTCGGACATGGTCCGCAAATGAGGTTCGGCACAACCTACGCCGCTGCTAAAATCCGTGTTCAACGCCAGATTCATGTTAACTCCTGAATGCTTGCTTGACTAGTTCAATAGCACTTGCAAAATCACGTTTTTCATCCCGCCACGGGACATCCGTGGAATTGGAACCTTTTAATAAAGCTCAATTTCATCGTACTTCAAATATTGAAAATCTATTTGTTGCCTTTAAATTGTGTTATTTGCCTTAAATTAATTAAAGCACCATAACCCTGGACACAAAATGACGCCCAAAAAGAACACCAAGAAAACCGAGGAAAAGAAAGCCCCCGCAGTCAACCTCTGGAAACGAGAACAGGGCTGGGACAAGCTCGATGAAAAGGAACTGAAACAACTCGAAGCATACTGCGACGAATACATCCAGTTCCTCTCAAAGGCAAAAACCGAACGCATCGCCCATGACATCGCACTTGAAATGGCAGTCAAAAACGGCTTCAAAAACCTGGATGAACTGACCAAGGAAGGCAAAAAGCTCAAGCCGGGAATGAAAGTCTATAGGTCATGCTACGGCAAAACACTCTTCCTCGCGCAAATCGGAAAGGAACCCCTGGAAAACGGACTCAACCTAGTCGGAGCGCATATCGATTGCCCAAGGCTCGACGCAAAACCGTTCCCGCTCGTCGAAGACGACAAGCTGCTGTTCATCGATACACACTACTACGGAGGAATCAAGAAATACCAGTGGACGACGATTCCCCTGGCACTCCACGGAGTCATCTTCAAGAAGGACGGAACCAAGGTCCAAATCTCCATCGGGGAAGAACCAAGCGATCCGGTCCTCACCATCACCGACCTCCTCCCCCACCTGGGAAACGACCAGGCGGCAAAACCCCTCGGAACAGCCTTCCAGGGGGACGCACTCAATGTGCTGATCGCTTCGAGACCCGTTGACAAAGCGAAGGATGACAAGGACATCGGCGAAAAAACAAAACTCCGGATCCTGCTCATGCTCAAG